>CBFGZJ010000013.1:0-16656 GCA_965653215.1 uncultured Sphingomonas sp.
CCGTCGCCGCGGTGCTGTTCACGATCGGCGTGCTGGGCATCTTCCTCAACCGCCGCAACGTGATCCTGATGCTGATGGCAATCGAACTGATCCTGCTCGCGGTGAACATCAACCTGGTCGCCTTCTCCGCCTATTTGGGCGATCTGGTCGGTCAGGTGTTCGCGATGTTCGTGCTGACCGTTGCGGCTGCCGAAGCGGCGATCGGCCTCGCGATCCTGGTGATTTTCTTCCGGCGAAAGGGCGGCATTGCCGTCGACGACGCCAACCGGATGCGGGGGTGAGATGATCCAGACCATCTGGCGGCGATTGTTGCCGGTCTCGGCGGTCGCTGGATCGGCAACACTGCGGCCAAGGTCGTCACCACCGGCGCGCTATTCATCGCCTGTGTGCTGTCCTGGCCGATTTTCCTGCAGTTCGTCGGGGGGTCGGCGGAAGCGCAGGTGGTGCCGGTGCTCGACTGGATTCGCTCGGGCGACCTCAGCGTCGATTGGGCTCTGCGCGTCGACGCCTTGACCGCAGTGATGCTGGTCGTCGTCACCAGCGTGTCGAGCCTCGTCCATCTCTACAGCTGGGGCTATATGGCCGAGGACCCAAGCCAACCGCGCTTCTTCGCCTATCTGTCGCTGTTCACCTTCGCGATGCTGATGCTGGTGACGTCGGATAGCCTGGTGCAGATGTTCTTCGGCTGGGAAGGCGTCGGCCTCGCCTCCTATCTGCTGATCGGCTTCTGGTATCACAAGCCGAGCGCGAACGCGGCGGCGCTCAAGGCGTTCGTGGTCAACCGCGTCGGCGACTTCGGCTTCTCGCTCGGGATTTTCGGCACCTTCCTGGTGTTCGGCACGGTCTCCATTCCGGCGATCCTCGCGGCGGCGCCGTCGATGGCCGGTTCGACCATCGGCTTTGCCGGGCTGCGCGTGGACACGATGACCCTGCTGTGCCTGCTGCTGTTCGTCGGCGCGATGGGCAAGTCGGCGCAGCTTGGGCTTCACACCTGGCTGCCGGACGCGATGGAAGGCCCCACGCCAGTCAGCGCACTGATCCATGCCGCGACCATGGTGACCGCGGGCGTGTTCATGGTGTGCCGTCTGTCGCCGATGTTCGATGTTTCGCCCGCGGCGATGACGGTCGTGACCTATGTCGGCGCGGCGACCTGCCTGTTCGCGGCTACAGTCGGGACGGTGCAGAACGACATCAAGCGGGTGATCGCCTACTCAACCTGCTCGCAGCTGGGCTACATGTTCTTCGCCGCGGGCGTCGGTGCGTATGGCGCGGCGATGTTCCATTTGTTCACTCACGCCTTCTTCAAGGCGCTGCTGTTCCTCGGCGCGGGCAGCGTGATCCACGCCATGCATCATGAGCAGGACATGCGCTTCTACGGCGCGCTCCGGAAGGACAGTCCCTTCACCTTCTGGACAATGATCGCCGGCACCCTGGCTATCACGGGAGTGGGCCTGTTTGGCGTCGGCTTTGCCGGCTATCATTCCAAGGACGCGATCCTCGAAAGCGCTTTCGCGGCCGGAAGCGTTCATGGGCATATCGCCTTCTTCATTGGAGGCTTCGCCGCCCTGCTGACCAGCTTCTATAGCTGGCGGCTGATCTTCCTGACGTTCTTCGGGCCGCCGCGCTGGGCGGGGAGCGAGCATATCCAGCATGCGGTCCATCATCATCATGAGGATGAGAGCGAAGAGGCGGCGGATCATGACAGCGCCAAGGATCACGCGGTGGCGATCAAGGTCGGGACCGCCGGCTACCATCCGCACGAAAGCCCGCTGACGATGCTGGTGCCGCTAGCGCTGCTCGCCCTTGGTGCCGTTGCGACTGGGTTCACCTTTGCCCACAGCTTCATCGAGGCAGAGGGCGCAGGCGAATTCTGGCGGCAGAGCCTGTCCTTCAATGAGCATCTCGCGCATGCGATGCATGAGGTGCCGGTCTGGGTGAAATACACGCCCTTCGCAGTGATGCTGATCGGTCTTGCGATCGCCTATCGCAATTACATCGCGAAGCCCGATGCCCCGGCCGCGTTCGTCGCACACTTCCCGCATCTGCACCGCTTCCTGATGCACAAATGGTATTTCGACGAGCTTTATGACCTGCTGTTCGTCCGGCCTGCGATGCGCCTCGGACAGCTGTTGTGGAAGAAGGGTGACGAGGGGACGATCGACCGCTTCGGCCCGCACGGCGCGGCTTATGCGGTCGCAGCCGGCAACCAGATCACGGCCCGGCTGCAATCGGGCTATCTGACCAACTATGCGCTGATCATGCTGCTCGGCCTGATCGCTGCGGCGACCTGGGTGATGCTCCGATAATGGACTTTCCAATTCTCACAGTGCTGGTGGCGCTGCCGCTCGTTGCGGGGCTGGCCTGCCTGTTCGCAGGGGCGAATGCGGCGCGCTGGATTGCGCTTATCGCGACCCTCGTCGAGCTGGTGCTCGGGATCATGCTGTGGGCCGGTTACGAGCCGGGCGGACCGCAATGGCAGTTCACCGAATATCTGCCGCTTGCCGGGGGACCGGCCTGGGCGATGGGCGTCGACGGCATCGCGGTCATGCTGATCATGCTATCGGTGTTCCTGATGCCGATCTGCATCGGGGCGTCATGGGCGGCGATCGAGAAACGGGTGCCGGAATATATGGCGGCATTCCTGCTGATGGAGGCGCTGATGATCGGCGTCTTCGCGGCGCAGGACCTGCTGCTGTTCTACATTTTCTTCGAAGGCGGTCTGATCCCGATGTATTTGATCATCGGCATCTGGGGCGGAGCTGAGCGGATCAAGGCCTCCTACAAATTCTTCCTTTATACCCTGTTTGGCTCGGTGCTAATGCTGATCGCCATGCTGGTGATGATCGGCGAGGCCGGAACCAGCTCGATCCCCGAGTTGATGCGGACCGACTTCGATCCGTCGCTGCAATGGTGGTTGTGGCTTGCCTTCTTCGCCAGCTTCGCCGTGAAGATGCCGATGTGGCCGGTCCACACCTGGCTTCCGGATGCGCACGTTCAGGCGCCAACCGCCGGCTCCGTCATCCTGGCTGGTGTGCTGTTGAAGATGGGCGGCTACGGCTTCATTCGCTTCTCTCTGCCGATGTTCCCGGAAGCCTCGGCCCAGTTCACGCCATTCGTGTTCGTGCTGTCCGGAATTGCGGTCGTGTACACGTCGTTGGTCGCCCTTGCGCAGCGCGACATGAAGAAGCTGATCGCCTATTCGTCGGTCGCGCACATGGCATTCGTTACCTTCGGGCTGTTCGCCTTCAACCGGCAGGGGATCGAAGGGGCGATGATCGTGATGCTGAGCCACGGCCTGGTGTCGGGCGCGCTGTTCCTGTGCGTCGGCGTCATCTACGATCGCCTGCATACGCGAGAAATTGCCCGCTACGGCGGCCTTTCGGACAATATGCCCGGTTACGCGCTGCTGTTCATGCTGTTCACGATGGCAAGCGTCGGCTTGCCCGGGACCAGCGGTTTCGTCGGCGAATTCCTCAGCCTTGTCGGAACCTACCGGATTTCCACTTGGGCGGCGATCGTCGCGACGACCGGGATCATCCTTGGCGCGGCCTACATGCTCTATCTCTACTGGCGGGTCTGCTACGGCAAGTTGGTTCATGCCGACGCCGCGGCGATGCCGGACATCAACCGGCGCGAATGGCTGCTGCTGGCGCCGATTGCCGCCGTGGTTCTGTGGATGGGCATCTATCCCGAATCCTTCCTGCGACCGATGCGGTCCGACATCGGCATCCTGCTGGACAGGGTTGAGCGCGCCGCGCCGAAAGGCGACTCTCTGCTCACCGCCGGCCGACCGAGTCAGCCCGCGGCTGATGTGGCGGAGGCGCATCACTGATGAACCAGCTGCATGCAATCTATCCGGAGCTGCTGCTCTCCTTCGGGGCGATCGTCCTGATGATGACCGCCGCCTTTGGTGGTCGGCGTTCCGCCGGAGTCACCACCTGGGGTGCTGTGGCCTTGCTCCTCGCCGCGACGGTGCTTCTGGCCGGCCCGCCGCAGAGCGAGGGTGCGGTGTTCGGCGGCCTGATCGCGGCGGACGCCTTCGGCGCGTTCGGCAAGCTGATCATCTTCCTGTCGGCGGCCGTTGCGATCATCGCTGCTCATGGCTGGTTCGAGCGCGACTTTGAGCATGGCGCCGAATATCCGGTGCTCATCCTGTTCAGCACCGTTGGAATGGCGGTCATGGTCTCCGCGACCGACCTGATGAGCCTTTATGTTGGCCTCGAACTGCAAAGCCTCGCCGCCTATGTTCTTGCGTCCTACCGCCGGACCGACGAGCGCTCGGCAGAAGCGGGCCTGAAATATTTCGTGCTGGGCGCCCTCGCTTCAGGCATCCTCCTCTATGGCATTTCGTTGCTTTACGGCTTCACCGGCACGACGAGCTTCACCGGCCTGGCCTCGGCGTTCGCGCAGCCTGGCGCGGTGTCCGGCGGCCTCCTGTTTGGCCTCGTGTTCCTGCTGGCCGGCATCGCCTTCAAGATTAGTGCCGTCCCATTCCATATGTGGACGCCTGACGTTTACGAAGGCGCGCCGACTCCGGTCACGGCCTTCTTCGCTTCTGCGCCGAAAGTGGCGGCAGTCATGCTTGCAACCCGCGTCAGCCTCGAGGCGCTCGGTCCGGCGATTGACGCGTGGCGGCAGATCATCATCTTCGCGGCGCTGGCATCCATCTTCCTAGGCGCAGTGGCCGCGTTCGGGCAGACCAACATCAAGCGGCTGCTCGCCTACTCCTCGATCAACAATGTCGGCTTCGCGCTGATCGGCCTCGCCGCGGGAGGCAAGGGCGGAGCCGCCTCCGTCCTGTTCTACATGGCCGTCTATGTCGTGATGACGCTCGGCGCATTCCTGTGCGTTCTGCGGATGCGCGACGAGAGCGGGCGACCGCTCGAAAGCCTCGATGCCCTGTCAGGATTGTCGCAGTCGCGGCCACTGCTTGCCGCGGGGATCGCGATGTTCATGTTCAGCCTGGCCGGAATTCCGCCGCTGTTCGGCTTCTGGCCCAAATTGCTGGTGTTCAACGCCGCCGTCGACGCCGGCCTGATTGCGCTGGCCGTCGCCGGCATCGTCGGTACCGTGGTCGGCGCCTATTATTACCTCAAGGTCGTGAAGATCATGTACTTCGACGCTCCGGCAGCGCCGCTTGCGCGTCCGCACTCGATGCTCGAAACGGTCTTGATCGGGCTTGCCGCGCTGTTCGTGTCACCGGCTGGCTATGTGCTGATCGGTCCGATCGGGACGCTGAGCAGCAACGCGGCGAGCATCTTCCCCTGAGCCGGTTGCGGTTTGTCGACAGCGTCGCGTCGACCAACGAAGCCCTTCTCAATGATCGAGCGGCCGGCGAAGGTGATTGGCTGATCGCCCGGACGCAGTCCGGCGGGCGCGGCAGACAGGGACGGCAATGGCAGTCCCTCGCCGGAAATTTCCACGGAAGCACGCTGATCGTCGCGGGGCCGGAACAGAAATCCGCCCCTCTGCTGTCACTGAGTTGCGGAATTGCTCTGTTCGACGCGGTTGCCGCTGCCGCTCCCGATGCCGGGCTGATGCTCAAATGGCCGAATGATCTGCTGCTTGGAACGTCCAAGCTTGCCGGGATCCTGATCGAGCGTTCGGGGGAGCGAATGGTCGCCGGCTTTGGGGTCAATCTAGCCTGCGCTCCGAACATCGATCGGCCCGCCGCCAGTCTCGCTCCGGTTGCGATGATCACGCCTGAGGCGTTCGCACCGCTTCTCGCGGCTGCGGTCAGCCGAGCGATCGCAGCATGGCGGACTGATCCGGACGCAATTTCGCGCGCTTGGGCAGACCGCGCCCACACGCTGGACACGCCCCTGACGGTCCATCCCGCTGCAGACGAGTCGGTCAGCGGGACATTCGCCGGGCTCGACCGCGACGGAGCGCTGATCCTGCGCTTGGCGGACGGGTCGACCCGTGTCATTCACGCCGGCGACGCAATCCTGGGCGAAGGTGGGTCATATGCTGCTCGCGATTGATGCCGGAAATACCAACGTCGTTTTCGCCCTAATTGACCGGGGGCGCCGGATTTGCGCGCGCTGGCGGATAGCGACCGACGTTCGGCGCACCGCGGACGAATATGCGGTGTGGCTGAACCAGTTGCTGGTGCTCGAGGGCTTTTCCGCGGCGGATGTTTCGTCGGTGATCGCCGGTTCGGTGGTACCGCGGGCCATCCACAATCTCGAAGTGCTGGCCCTAAAATATTTCAAGACTGATCTGGTGGTCGCGGGCGAGGGCAGGGCTGAATGGCCAATCGCCCTCGACGTCGATGAGCCGCAGAACGTTGGTGCCGACCGCGCGCTGAATGCGATTGCCGCGCACGACCGCTATCCGGGCGACCTGCTGGTGATCGATTTCGGTACTGCAACGACCTTCGACGTGGTTGATTACTCCGGCGCCTACAAGGGCGGGATTATTGCTCCTGGCGTGAACTTGTCGCTCGACGCACTGGTTGGTGCGGCCGCGAAACTGCCGCGGATCGCGATTTCCGAGCCGGAGGGTAAAAGTGTGATCGGCCGCACGACCGAAAGCCAGATGCTGACCGGTATCTATTGGGGCTATGTCGCGATGATCGAAGGGCTTGTGAAGCGGCTGAAGGCGGAGATCGGTCGACCCGTCACGGTCATCGCCAGCGGAGGGCTGGCGGTGCTGTTCGAGGGGCAGCGGCTGTTCGACGCGATCGAACCCGACCTCACGATTCAGGGTCTCGCGCTGCTGCATGAGCGGAGCCAATCGAACGATTGATCGTCATTGCTCGCGGCGAGGGGCAACCCCGGCGCCGGATTGTCGCCGTGCCGCGATGCCCGGCAGTAACAAGGAACAGGGATGACTCCAGGCGACGAACTTCTTTTCCTGGCGCTCGGCGGGTCGGGCGAGATTGGCATGAACGTCAATCTCTATGGCTGCCGCGGCAAATGGTTGATGTGCGATCTGGGGCTGACCTTCGCCGATCCGGATTACCCGGGCGTCGACCTGATCCTCCCTGACCTGGAATTTATCGAGCGGCGGCGCGAGCAGCTGGTCGGAATTGTCCTCACCCATGGCCACGAGGACCATATCGGCGCCATTCCCTACCTCGCGGCCGATTTGAAGGTGCCGCTTTATGCGACGCCCTTCACCGCTGGATTGATCGCCGGCAAGCTGGAAGAAGAAGGGCTGACCGGTCAGGTCAAGCTCAACATCGTCGAGCGGGATGGCTGGATCGACCTCGATCCCTTCCGGGTCGAATTCGTCGCTCTGGCCCACTCGATCCCGGAAGGAAATGGGCTGCTCATCGAGACCCCGCATGGCCGGATCTTCCACACGGGCGATTGGAAAATCGATGAGACACCAGTGCTTGGCGAGCCGTCCAGCGTCGATGCGCTGAAAGCCATTGGGGACGAGGGCGTGCTCGCGCTGGTGTGCGACTCGACCAACGTCTTTCAGGAGGAGGCGTCCGGCTCCGAAGCCGGGGTCCACGCGGGGCTTGAGGCGGAAGTCATGGCGGCCAGCGGCCGTGTCGTGGTCACAACCTTCGCCTCCAACGCTGCCCGGCTCGAGACGATCGGCAAGGTCGCGCTCGCCACCGGCAGAAAGGTATGCGTCGCCGGGCGGTCGCTGGATCGGATTCTGCGGGTGGCGAAGGCAACCGGTTACCTCCACGATTTCCCGGAAACAGTGCGGTTCCAAGATGCGATGCGACTTCCGCGTGAGGAGCTGCTGATTGTCGCGACCGGCGGCCAGGGGGAATCGCGCGCGGCGCTGGCGCGGATTGCGTTCGGACAGCACGAACTGAAACTGACGGAAGGGGATACGGTGATCTTCTCCTCGAAGATCATCCCGGGCAACGAGATGGCGATCGGCCGGATCATGAACGCTCTCAGCGAGTTGGGGGCAAAAGTTGTCACGGACAAGCAGGCGCATGTGCACGTGTCCGGTCATCCCGCCCGGCCGGAGCTGGCGGAGATGTACCGCTGGATTAGGCCCCAGATCCTCGTCCCTGTCCACGGCGAGAGCCGTCACATGGCGGAGCAGGCCCGCTTCGGATTGTCGCAAGGAATTCCGACTGCTCTGTTCCAGAAGAATGGAGACTTGATCCGCCTCGCGCCGGGTGAGCCGGAACGGATCGGTCAGGAGTGGACTGGCAGGCTGGTGCTGGACGGCGACGTGATCCTGCCCGCCGACGGGACGACGATCAATCAACGGCGCAAGGTCGCGATCAACGGCATGATCGGGGTAGCGATCGCGATCAATTCGTCCGGGCAGCTGATCGGCGAGCCCCTCGTGCGATTGATCGGCGTTCCGGTCGAAGAGGACCAGGAGGACTTCCTTCGTGACGCGGCAGAGACTGCGGCCCGAGCGATTGAACCGCGAGCGCAGGAGGACCGGATGAAGGAAAGTGTCCGGCTTGCAGTGAGGCGCTGCGCCACGGCCTGGACCGGCAAGAAGCCGATTGTTGAAGTCATGATCGTTCGGACTGGCGAATGACGATCGGTTCGATCCTCGCGATTTACTTTCTGTTCTGGGTCGCCGCGACCTTCATCACCCTTCCGTTTGGTGTCCGAACGGACGACGAGGTCGGTGCTCAGAAAGTGCCTGGACAAGCTGACAGCGCCCCGCACCGCTTCGACCTTCCGCGACATCTGCTGCGCGCTGCGGTGATCGCGGCACTACTGTTCGCCCTCTACTACCTCAACTGGACCTACGGCTGGGTGAGGGTCGACGACCTCGACTTCTACAATCCCAAACGCTCCTAGCGCTTGCGTTCGACCGCCTGGCCTAGCGCCGCGTAAAGCTTGCCCATGTCTGACGACAGCAGGGTTACGGCGATCATACCGCCGTCGCGCTCGTTCAGCACCCGGCGCAGCATCGCTTCGAAGTCATGGACGTAGCGGTTGACCGACTGCTGGAACTCGCGGTCGGTCTCATAATGGTTTTGGATCGCCCGTGCTTCGCTATTGCCCATCAGCCGGGCAGCGCGCCGGGTGAAGACGCCGCGATCACCCTTGAGATAGGCCTGCCATGAGCGATCATCGATCTCGTCGGCCAAGACCTTGCCGACATCGATGGAGGCCGAGTTCATCGAATCAATCAGCATCGACACGCGGCGGCCGAAAGCCTCGCTGTCGGCGTGACGCTGCTCCTCCTGCGTTTGCGCAATGTGGTTTTCGAGCGCGCTTGCGGTCTGGCCGATGCTGATCAGCTGACGGCTGAGGCGGTCGGTGGCCCCGCGTGCGGCTTCGATCGCGCGAGCGGCGACTTGGTCGACCGAGGCAAGTTGCGCCGTGATGCTGTCCCGGATCGCGCGTTCGAGCGCGTCGCGGGTCTGTGACGAGAGTTGTTCGGCGCCCTCGGGGATGACTTGAGCGATCGCTTCACGCGCGCGTAGCGTGGCCTGAGCCGCTGCATCTCGGACCTGAATCAGAGCCGCGATTAGCGCCGGTCCCGATTCCGCCTGGAGCCGTGCGGCATCCGCTTCGGCCGCGCGTACGGATTCGGAGAGTTCGGCTAGCTTGGCGCGGGACTCGGTCACCCCTTCGTCGAGTCCGGCGAGCAGGGCCGACAGACGATCATGCTGGGTGCGGATGTCCGTGCCGGTCTCGTCGAGGCGCGCCGCAGCGTCCGCTGCTGCATCGCGCATCCATTCGACCTGCGGCCGGGCTGCCTCAGCCGCTGCAAGCAGGCGTTGGGCCCCGCCCTCGGCGTGGTCGAGCGCTCCGCCCAGCCCTTCGCGGAGTTCCGTGCTGATCTGTTCGACACCGCTGCGCAGCGTGGCGGCCCGTTCCGCCAGGCTTCCGATCGCTTCGTCGCCGCTGCCGGCGCGCTCAACCAGTGCGTCAAGCTCAGTCCGAAGTCGACCAAGCGAGCCGGTCAATGCGGAGGTGCGCGCATCGCCATCGTTGGCGAGCGCGACGAAGCGTCCGTCGAGCCCCGCGATGGCGGCATCAACGCCGGCGAACAGGCGTTGCGAGATCCGGTCCTGCTCGGCCAGTTTCGCGGTGACCGCATCTAGCGATTCGCTCGCCTCGTTGAGCCGAGCGGCCAGCGCCTCTGCCGAATCTGTTCCCGCCCGGCCGATTGCCGCCGAGGCCTGATCGATCAGAGCAGTAACGGCCCCTGATTGAGCATCGATGCCACTGCGGATCTGCGCCAGGGCTTCCGCGCTGCGGGCGAGGAGCGCATCGAGGTCCTGCGCCGACGCGCGGGTCATATGCTCCAAACTCTCCGTGGCCGAGCCGCTGGCCTGGGACACTTCCGCCAGGCGAGCGCCGAGGCGTTGAGCGGAGTGGTTGATCGTCGTCTCCGCGTCGCGGGCCCGGCTCATCAGTTCGGCAATCCGTCCCGCGAGCGATTCCGCCTGGCTCATCGCGTTGCTGCTGGCGCCCTGCAGTGCCTCGCCCATCACGCGTGCCCGTTCCTCGGCGCGGGGAAGGTCACTGAGCAGAACCGCGATGTCGTTGCGAGCCGATTCCGCTGCGCGATCGAGCGCCTTGCTGTGCTGGGCGAGTGCCTGCGAGCCGCCGTCCAGTTCCCGCGTGATTCCTGCGAGGCGCGTCGCCGCGTCTTCGCCGAGGTGAACCAGATCGCGCGTCATCCGCTCGAATGCGAAATGGCCATCGTTGATGCGCTTGGTCACCGATCCGAGCGACTCTTCCAGCGAGCGAACTTCGGTCCGCATAGCAATGACCGACCGCGTGAAATGCTCAGCCTCGCGCCGGCGGGTGCGGCCGAACATGATCCAGATGAGGCCGAGCAACGCGAGCGGCCCGGCGGAAACGGCAATCCAGAGGGCGACGGCGGGTGAAAGCAAAGCCTCGGTCGAAAGGCTGCGTCCGGCTCCCCACGCCGAATAGCCGATCCAGAGCAGCGCGAGCGCCAGCAATGCGGTGCCGAGCACCAGCCGCCCGCCTGCGCCGGCGTCTTCCAGCTCCGCCCGGGTTTCCTCCCACTCGACGGCATCAAACGCCGGTTGCAGCTCGATCACGCTCTCGTCATTGGATTGAGCCTGATCAGGTCCGGCGTGGATGGCGGGAGCGGCATCGCGGTGGGTGCTGGCGTTCATGGCGGCGGAGTTTACCATCTTTGACGCGGGGCGAAAGTCAGAAGCGATTCGCGGCAAATACAAAGGTCGGGGCGGGGGAGTATGGCGCTCGGAGCGCTGATTGGTGCCTATCAGGAAGATGATTCGGGGGGACTGCGCGCGCTGCTGCCGCTCGCGGGCCGGACGATGGTCGAATATCAGGCGAGATGCGCGGCCGCAGCGGGCGCGGCTCCGATCATCGTCATTGTTGAACGAATGCCACTTGCGTTGGAGCAGGCTTTCGCCCGGCTCCGCGACGAGGGGATCAACGTCGTCCCGGTCAATGACGGGACGGAAGCAGCAACCCGGTTCGAGCCGGGAGAACTCATCCTCTTGATGATGGATGGCTTGGCTCCTGACGCCGGTCTGGTGCGCCGGTTCAGCAGCATGGACGAGCCGGGATTTGCGACGGTACCAGATGATGCGGAGCATGATCAGTTCGAACGAATCGATGCTTCGTCTCGATGGGCAGGGTTGGCATTGCTCGATTCGCGGACGCTTTCGGCCACGGCCGCGATGCTCGGCGACTGGGATTTGCATTCCACGCTCCTGCGGCGGCTGGTGCAATCGGATGCCCGGCGCATGGCTGTCGAAAAGGGCGCATCTCCGTTGCTTGCGACAGAGGCTGGAGCGACCGCGAATTTCGAGCGGAGGCTGCTGATCGCGTCACGCGGGGCCCGCACGGACTGGCCGAGCCGCTACATCCTGCCACTCGTGGAGGACGTCATGACCGAGCGGCTGATGGACACCCCGGTTCGTCCCCAATGGCTGATTTTTGCCGCGTTGGCGGTGACGCTCGCAGCCGCTCTGAGCTTTGCTCAGGGTTGGGGTTGGGCGGCACTGGCACTGCTGCTGATTGCTCTTCCGCTGGACTTGGTCGCCGACCGGCTCGCCAGTCTGCGCCTTCGCCCCCTGCCAGGGAACATGCTCGCTCGACGAGCTCTCTGGCCCGCGATGGGTGTCGCTCTGCTCGCGCTCGGGTGGTGGCAGTCACGAGCGAGCGGCGACTCGGCCGCGCTGGTTGCCGCGGTGGCCTGCGCCGCCTTTGCGGAGGCTGCGCGGATCGAGCATGGCCCGGACCGCTTGCGCGGCGAGCAATGGCTGTTCTCCGTCCGGGGGGCGGTGCTGGCCATTGTTCCATTCGCGCTCATGGGGTGGTGGAGCGAAGCCGTTCTCTTTCTATTCGGGTATGCGGGCGCGACCTTCTTCTACGTCCAGCGGGAGCGGCATCGCACACCGCGAGATTGACGCGCCGTTAACTCCGTTCGACTAAAGAAGACGCCAATGAAGTTGCAGGACAGGCCCAGCGCCGCGGGCGCAGCCGACCGCCGCGTCGTCACCGCGTTCAGCGCGGAACGGGGACGGCTGACTGCGGCCCGCAATGACTTCTTCCTCGATCCGGCGATCCGGCTCAGCGACCATGAGCGCGCGCTAATGAGCAGCCTGCTCGACGGAATCCTGACCCTCATCGCCGGCGAGCTCCGCTCTGCGCTCCCAGCGCCGATTGCGGGGCTGGTGAACTATGACGAGCAGTCGCTCAGCCGGACACTGGCATCAGCCGGTCTGCTCGACAGCGATGAGCTTGTTGCGCTGCTTCTTCGAACCGCGGATGAGCAACGGATCAGCGCAGCCATGGCTGGCCGTCCCGATCGTCCGAAAGCCCCGTTCGTTCAGGGCCTGGTTGCCGGGGTGAATGATTCCATTGCCAGTGCCGCAATGGATCTGGTGCTTGGGCGAGGCCGAAGGACTGACCGCTTCGGCCGTCGCTGTCTCGACTTTGATGATCTCGAAGCATCGCTCGCGGTCCAACTTTCGAACGCCGTGGCGGCCCTGGTCAGACCACGAACGTCAAACGCTCGTGACGTGGAGCAGGCTCTCTGCGCAGCGGTCGAGCGGTTGCTTGAGCGGCATGATCCTTCCAATGGCCTGGATGTGAAAATCAGCGCTATCGTGCGCGCGCTCGCGAATGGGCGGCAACTCGACGAGCCTACACTGTTGGGGATGGCGAGCGACGGTGAATCGGCCTTGCTGGCTGCCGCTCTGGCTGAACGTGCGTCGATTCCAGTCCGCGAGGCATGGAGTTGTCTCGTCGCTCCCAACGAGGGCCGCTTGGCCATTCTCCTGCGCGCCGCCGGGCTGGAGCGGTCGACCGCCGCACGGCTGATTGCAATGCTCGCGGAGCCGATCGGAATTCTGGATCCAGTCAGAGAGATCAGTGCATTCGACCAGTTCGACGACGAGTCCGTTGCCGGCGCGGTAAGCTGGCTATGCTGCCACCCCGCATATCGGGATGCAGTCGAGCGGCTGGAAGCGGTCGATGGCTAGTGCCGTTCCCGAGTTCCTACCGGTCTCAGGGGTCGTCGATGCCGAAGGACGGCTGATCGAGGCCGACCCGCCCCTCGCAACGCTCCAGATCGAGGCCGGAGCCGACATTGGCGGCATGTTGGCCCTGCCGCAGCTGGCGCATCTTGCAAGCCTCGTCCGGCAGCTTGGCGCGCCGATGTCCCGCGCGGTCACCGCGGCCGGCGCGGAGCAGGACCTGGATCTGTGGGTGATTGCCGAACCGGAGGGTGATCGCGTTCATCTACGGATTGAACGGTGGGCTGCACGACCGGCAAGCGGGCCGCGCTTTCCGCGTCTCGTGGAGAGCGAAACCGGCCCTTCCGCCCGCACTTCCAACGATTGGGCAGTCGATGCTGAGCTTCGCCTCACGCATCTGGGCGCCGACCTGGCGGACCGGCTTGGCACTGATGTCCGCTGGGCGCTGGGACAACCTCTCACGCGCGTGATGCGGCTGATCGAGGAGCCCGATGGCTCGCTTCCGCTCCTGACCGCTCTGTCGCAGCGGATTCCATTTGAGAAGCAGCAGGCGCGTCCACGCGACCGTGAAGACCCGAATTTGCTGTTGAGCGGCCAGCCTCTGCTCCTTCAGGACGGCACGATCGCTGGATTCGAAGGCACTGCAATTGGGATCGAAAGTCCGGGCACCGCCAGCGATCAGGCAGTCCTCCCGTTCGAACTCCCGCTCGACACGGTGCTGCGGTCGCCGCTCGACCAGATCATTGGCGCGGCCGACCAGATCGTCGACCGGAGCGACGGCCCATTGCGGCGCGATTATGCGGCCTACGCGACCGACATCGCCGCTGCAGCGCGGCATTTGCTGGGCGTGATCCGCGGCATGGAGGGTCCCCCAGCGCTTCAGAGCGAGGACATCGACCTGGCGGTCCTCGCCGAGGATACGGTGGCAATGCTGCAGCCCGACGCGACAGCGCGGGGCGTCGCGATCGATTTCACCCAGGTTGATGCATCCCTGCCCGCGCGGGGGGACTCGCGTGCGGTCATCCAGATCCTGATCAACCTCATTGCCAATGCGGTTCGCCACTCGCCCAGCGGTGCCAGCGTGACGCTGCTGAGCGTGATCGATCTGAGGAGCGCGTCGCTGACGATTGCTGACCAGGGCCCGGGCATTGCAGTGGCCGACCAGCAAAGAATCTTCGAGAAGTTCGAGCAGGTCGGAGCGAGTCCGGGAGGAACCGGGCTAGGGCTGACCATCGCGCGCCGGCTAGCTCAGGCGATGAATGGCGATATCACAGTTGCGAGCGCCCCAGGCGAGGGCGCGCGCTTTACTCTCAGCCTACCGAGGCCGCCGGCGGAGAGCTGACGGCTCGACCGATTCAGCGGTCAGATACGGGGATATAATCCCGGTGAGGCGACCCCACATAGAGCTGCCGCGGACGGCCGATCTTCTGCTCCGGGTCGGAGATCATCTCGTTCCACTGTGCAACCCAGCCAACGGTGCGGGCAAGCGCGAACAGCACGGTGAACATTTCGGTCGGGAAGCCGATCGCCGACAGGATCACGCCCGAATAGAAATCGACGTTGGGATATAGCTTCTTCTCGACGAAATAATCGTCCTTGAGTGCGATCTGCTCCAGCTCGCGAGCGACGTCGAAAATCGGATCGGTGACCCCAAGCTCCTTGAGCACCTCTTCCGCGGTGCTTTGCATGACCTTCGCCCGCGGGTCGTAGTTCTTGTAGACGCGGTGACCGAAGCCCATCAGTCGGAACGGATCGCTCTTGTCCTTGGCACGGGCGATGTAGGTCGGGATGTTTTCGGGCCGGCCGATCTCGCGCAGCATGTTGAGCGCTGCCTCGTTCGCGCCGCCGTGAGCGGGGCCCCATAGGCAAGCGATTCCAGCCGCGATGCAGGCGAACGGGTTCGCCCCCGACGATCCTGCCAGCCGAACGGTCGAGGTGGATGCGTTTTGTTCGTGATCGGCATGAAGGATGAAAATCCGGTCCATCGCCTTCTCGACGACAGGATTCACCACATAAGGTTCAGCCGGAACGCCGAAGGTCATCCGCAGGAAATTGCCGACGTAGCTGAGGCTGTTGTCGGGGTAGTGGAATGGCTGACCGACCGCATATTTGTAGGCCATCGCCGCGATGGTTGGCATCTTGGCGATCAGCCGGTGCGACGCGATCATTCGCTGCTGCGGGTCGGTGATGTCGGTGCTGTCGTGGTAGAAGGCGGAGAGGGCGCCGACCACGCCGCACATGATCGCCATCGGATGGGCGTCACGGCGGAAACCACGGTAAAAGGTCGAGAGCTGCTCGTGCAGCATGGTGTGGCGGCTGATCGTGTAGGTGAAGTTGTCCAGATCGCTCTTGCGCGGCAGTTCGCCGTGAAGCAGCAGGTAGGCCACTTCCATGAAATTCGAGCGTTCAGCCAGCTGGTCGATCGGATAACCGCGATGGAGGAGGATGCCCTCGTCTCCATCGATGTAGGTGATTGCGCTCTCGCAGCTTGCGGTTGACGTGAACCCCGGGTCGAAGGTGAATTTGCCGGTGTTCGCATAAAGCTTGCGGATGTCGATCACCGACGGACCGACGGTGCCTTCACGCAGCGGATAGGCCTGATCCGCAATTTTCATCGTCGCGTTGGCGTCGGCCATTAAGAATCACTCCGAATCTGGTCTGCGATGCGATTAACGCTTTCGCCCTGCCCCAGCAGAGCGAGCACGTCAAAGATTCCCGGTGAGGTTGTCCGGCCGGTGAGCGCGGCCCGCAGCGGCTGGGCAATCTTGCCAAGCTTGATTCCGCATTCGTCGGCGACTGCCCGCACCGCTTGCTCAGTCGAGTCATGGTTCCATTCGGCAAGCGTAAGCAGCCGTTCGTGGACCTTGGTGAGGTTGGCCGCGGCGCCATCGTCATTGAGCAGCGCTGCAGCGGCCGGCTCAAGGGCAATCGGCCGAGCGGCGAATAGAAACCGGGCGCCGTCGGCCAGTTGATTGAGGTCGTGGGCGCGGGCCTTCAGCTCCGGCATTGCCCGGGTCAGAAGATCCCTGGCATCATCGGGCAATCCCAGGCGCTGACGAATCAGGGCCGCGAGGCGTCCGTCATCAGCCGCGCGGATGTAATGGCCGTTCAAATTCTCGAGCTTCTTCAGATCGAAGCGGGACGGCGACTTGCCAACATGGTCGAGATCGAACCAGGCAATGGCCTCCTCGCGCGAGATGATCTCATCGTCACCATGGCCCCAGCCAAGGCGGAGGAGGTAATTGAACAAGGCTTCCGGCAGGATCCCGAGC
>CBFGZJ010000014.1:0-15621 GCA_965653215.1 uncultured Sphingomonas sp.
GCCTGCTCCAGCTCGGGCCGGGTGGCGGCACCAGCCTCCTCTCGACCGGCTTCTATGCACCGGTCGATCTCAACCAGATCAATCCAGCCCGCTTCTCGGTCGATTTCCGCTACCTGCTCCGCGGCAATGAATCCTTCGCCCTGGCCCCGCGTGCCGGCGAGACCCGCTGGACCGTGACTTCGCCTTGGCCAAGCCCGAGCTTCACCGGAGCGTTTCTCCCCGAGACCCGCCAAGTCGGCGAAGACGGGTTCAAGGCACGCTACCAGATTGGCAATCTCGCCCTCGGCCGGTCGATCCTGTTTGTCGAGGGACAGGAGCCACGCGGGGAAATGCGCGATCCGGTCAGCGCCGGAGGACCGCAGTCGCCGGTCGCAGGAATCGGACTGATCGAACCCGTCGACCTGTATTCGCAAGTGGACCGGGCGACCAAGTATGGCTTCTTGTTCATCGGCTTCACCTTCCTCGTGCTGCTGATGTTCGACGTGATCGCTGGTGTGCGCGTATCGCCCGTCGAATATCTCCTCATGGGCGCCGCGCTGGTTCTGTTCTTCGTGCTTCTGCTCGCACTCGCTGAGGTGATCGGCTTCACCCCTGCCTATGTCGTCGCGGCTGCGGCGATCGCTGGCCTGAATACTGCCTACTCGGCGGCGGTGCTCAAAAGCTGGAACCGCGCGTTGACGATCGGTGGCTTGCTGGTCGGACTCTATGCGGTGATCTATGTCCTGCTCAGCCTTGAGGCTTTCTCGCTGCTGATCGGCTCGCTCCTGCTGTTCGTCGCTCTCGCTGGAGTGATGTACGCAACCCGCCGGATCGACTGGGGAGCGCAAGCGGCGGCAAGGGAGGATTGAGGGGACTTCCGGTGCTCCGGGCGCCCGGCTAGGGCAGGCCGATGACCGATCCCATCCCTCCGAAGCGGATTTTCCCGACCGCTCATGTCGATGCTGAGGCCGCCAGCCATGTGCCGTCCTCGCCGCAGACGGAAAGCCCGGCCTACCGGCTGGCGTTCCAGGACACCGAGTTCCTGCTGCGAGAGGATCTGCGGCCGGTGCGGTTCCAGCTTGAGCTGCTGAAGCCTGAGCTGCTGCTGGATGAAGCGGGGATCGCCTCGACCTTCGTGTTTTACGGTTCGGCGCGAGTGCCAGCACCGGAGCTGGCCGACGCACTGGTCGAGTCTGCCGCAGACGATACGCAGCGTGCGATCTTCGAACGGCTTCGGGCCAAGTCCAGATATTATGATGTCGCTCGCGAGCTGGCGCGCTTGGCGAGCTGCTCCGGCGAGGACGAGGAGGGGCGGCAGCACTTCGTCGTCTGTTCCGGCGGCGGCCCATCATTCATGGAGGCCGCGAACCGCGGTGCCGCCGATTGCGGGCTTCGATCGGGCTCAACATCGTGTTGCCGCACGAGCAGCTGCCGAATTCCTACGTGACCCCGAACCTCAGCTTCCAGTTTCACTATTTCGCGTTGCGCAAGATGCACTTCCTGCTGCGCGCTCGCGCCGTTGCCGTGTTCCCGGGCGGGTTCGGGACGTTCGACGAATTCTTCGAACTCCTCACCCTGATTCAAACGGGCAAGATCCGGCCGCTGCCGATTCTGCTATTTGGCCGCGAGTTCTGGCAGCGCGTAGTCAACTTCCAAGGCTTGGTCGATGAGGGAGTGATTGCCCAGGGCGACCTCGATCTGTTCCACTGGTGCGAATCCGCAGCGGAAGCTTGGGACCATGTCTGCCGCCACTATGAAGGGGAGGCGGGGAATTGCTGAACCGGAAGCGGCTCAGCGTCTAACTTAGTGGGCGGGGTCGGGACCGGTGATCTTGGCCGCGCCTTCGCCGCCGATACTCTTGCCCTTGGCTTGCGCGGCCTGCTGCTCCGTCAGCACCGGCTCCTTTTCGCCGGCTTCGGCATCGGTGCCTGGAACCTGACCAGGCGTCTTGGCATCCGGGGCCGTTCCATCGGTAGTGGCCGCGGCAGCGGGCGCAGCCGGAACCGCCAGCGGCGAGGTGCTGCGGGCATTCAGGAAGGCCATGATGTCGGCACGATCCTGAGGATTGCTAAGACCGGCGAACGTCATCTTGGTGCCTGGCGCGAACTTCTTCGGGTTGGCCAGCCAGGCGCTCATCTTCTCCCAATCCCAAGTCCCGCCGACCTTTTTCAGCGCGTCGGAATAGGGGAAGCCTGGGTGACCGGCGACGGCCTTGCCCATAGTGCCATACAGCGCGGGGCCGAGCGCGTTAGCGCCGCCCGGATCGGCGTTATGACAAGCCGCACATTTCTTGAAGACCTGCTCGCCTTTCGCAGCATCCGCCTTGGCCAGATAGACCGCGATCGGCTGCTCCGCCTCGGCGCCGCCTTCGCCCTCTTCGACCACGCCCTCGATCGGGTATCCCATTGTCTCTGGTCGGTGCGCGGCGAAGATTTCGCCGGTTACGATCGTTCCGCCAAGCGCAACGATGCCAGCAGCCAACACCCATCCGGCAATCGTATTGTTCCGGTCATCCATTCGTCTTGATTCCCGTCGAGCGGGCGAGCCCCGCGAAAAGTCGCGTCCCTTTAGGCAAGCAGCCGGATGACTTCAAGCGGCGAGCCACTCGTCAAGCAGATGGCGAGCAATGGCGTATGGCGCAGGAAGCGTGAGCTGAGCTGAGTCCCCTCGGACGGCCTGTTCAATCTCCTCACGACTGAACCAGCGCGCTTCCTCCAGCTCCTTGGTATCGATCCGCAGCACATCGCTCCGTGCAGCCGCAAAGCAGCCGATCATCAGCGATGACGGAAACGGCCACGGTTGGCTGGCGATGTAACGGACATTTTCGACCGCTACCCCCGCTTCCTCCAGCGTCTCGCGAGCCACCGCGTCTTCGACGCTCTCGCCCGGCTCAATGAACCCTGCCAGCGCCGAAAACATCCCGGGAGGAAAGTGCGGCTGACGTCCCAGCAGGACTCGTCCCTGATGTTCCACGACCATGATCACTACAGGGTCAACGCGTGGGAAATGGTCGGCGGCACAGGATCTGCAATGGCGTGACCAGCCGCCGCGGATAATCTCGGTGCCCGCACCGCAATTGGCGCAGAACCCATGCCGGCGATGCCAATTAGCCAGCCCGAGAGCGGCAGCTAGGATTGGCGCTTCTTGAGCACTGAGCTGACCAAGCAGCGCGAATGACGCTCGCATCGGCGGTGGATTGAGAGTCACCGGTGAAAAGCAGGGTTCGCCATCGACAAAGCCGAGGAACAAATCGGGCTGGCTCACCACTCCCCACGCAAGCCCTCCAGTTTCAGTCAGGACCGGAACTCCGTCCTCCCATCGGAGCTCACGTGCATCGGGCTGCCTGGCGAGAGCCTCGATCGCCGCCGCATCCGATCGGAGATCATCGCGGCGGTCGAGCTGGGAACCGGAGAAAAACGGGACAGTCTGCATCAGATTAACGCTCGCGAAGAACAGCGGAGACCGCCTTGCGGTACAAGGTCGGGAGCCCGGCGTCGTGGATCTGGTCCAGCGGGTGCCACCAGCCGTCGGGAAGCGCCTGTCCGTCACCGCTGACGACCGCCAGCCGCAGCGAGAAATGGGTGAAGTCATGGCGCACGCTGGCGAGCGGCCCCGAAACTGAACTGGGTTCGGTGGACCAGTCGCTGCCCGGGAGCGCGGCCATCCCGCCCAGCATCCCTCGGGCTGAGCGCCGGACGAGCCGCACCGCTCCATTCCGCTGGTGCCAGTAGAGCACCCCGTGGCGGACCGGCTTGGCAGCTTTGCTGATTTTCGTCGGAAACACTTCGGGTGTTCCAACCGCCGCCGCTCGGCATTCGTCCCGCAGCGGACAGCGCGGACAATCCGGCGCCTTCGGCCGGCAGATTGTGGCGCCAAGGTCCATCATTGCCTGCGCGAAATCTCCGCATTCCTGTTCCGGCGTCAGGGTTTCGGCCGCTGGCCTGATCTCGCGCCGCTCAACGTTGGTGTCGACAACCACCGCCCGCCGACCGAAGGCAATGGCGGCAATCGCGGCTGCGGTATAGGCGCCGAT
The DNA here is from genome assembly GCA_965653215.1 of uncultured Sphingomonas sp. Classification (GTDB taxonomy): domain Bacteria; phylum Pseudomonadota; class Alphaproteobacteria; order Sphingomonadales; family Sphingomonadaceae; genus Sphingomicrobium. Next base: position 4,013 of record CBFGZJ010000014.1, read on the forward strand.
CCCCGGCAACTCCCTCCACCCTGCCTCGTCAGTCGGGAACCCGCCGCGTGCAACAATCGCCCGCGAGCACGCGATCAGATTGCGCGCTCGGGCATAGTAACCAAGGCCCGCCCACTCGCTCAACACCTCCTCGTCGGGTGCGGCGGCCAGCGCCTCGACCGTAGGCCACCGCTCGACGAACCGCAGGAATCGCGGTGTGACAGCGGCCACGGTCGTCTGCTGGAGCATCACTTCGGACAGCCACACCCGATACGGGTTCGGGGGTTGGCCGCCCGGCGGCGAGCGCCACGGCAATTCGCGCGCGTTCGCCCGGTAATGGTTGAGCAGGCTTGTTGCGACTGTGGCGCTCATTCGAGCGCTATGGCATGGAGCGGCGGCGATGACGAAGCCGAAACTTCCCGCAGCGCTCAACGAGGATCGGCCCCGCCGTGGCGGAGCCCGCGCGGCCGGCGAGATGATCGGGTCGATTGGAGCGGTTGCCTTCAAGCGCTTCGGATTCGTCCAGTCGGCGGTCGTGAGCCGGTGGAGCGAGATCGTCGGCGACCGCTACGCCAAGGTTTCCACGCCCGAATCGATACGCTTCCCTGCGGGTAAGAAATCCGGCGGGACCCTCAACTTGCTGGTCGAGGGCGCCCATGCACCGCTGCTGCAGCAACTCGCGCCGATGATTATCGAGCGGGTCAACCGCTTCTTCGGCTACGCCGCCGTCGCCAAGATCAGCCTTCGTCAGGGCGCCAGCCGGCCAGCCAAGCGGCGGCCAGCCCCACCGGAATCGGTCGTTGTACCAGTCGATCTCGGTGCAGGACTGCGTGAAATCGCCGATCCAGAGCTTAGAACCTGCCTTGAATCGCTCGCTGGCGCGTTGGCCCGCTCGCTCGGCCCGCCGCAGGTCGCCAATACACCGCCGATGCCTTCCCTTCCCCCGGAGTCAGACAAACGATGACATTTTCCGCCAAGTCATTAATCCCGCTAGCGGTCCTTCTCGCGGCCGCCTGTAACTCGGAGCAGGCGAACGGCTCAGCCGCCTCAAGCGCCCCGGGCAAGCCGGTTGCCGCGCCGAACGGCGGGGACTGGACCAAGCTGGTCCGGCAAACGCCGGAAGGCGGGTTCCTGCGCGGCAATCCAAATGCGGCCGTCAAGGTCGTCGAGTTCGGCTCGATGACCTGCCCGCATTGCGCCGAGTTCGCGGCCACCGGCGAAGCTCCGCTGATCGACAAATATGTGAAGTCTGGACGGGTTAGCTTCGAGTTCCGCAACTATGTCCGCGACCCGTTCGATCTGGCGGCCTCGCTGACCGCGCGCTGTGGCGGGCCGAACAGCTACTTCGCGCTGACCAACGGCTTGTTCCGTGATCAGCTAACGTGGGTTCGCAAGCTCCAGTCTGTGCCACAGGCGCAGCTCCAGGCGCTGCAGCAAGCGAGCCCACCCCAGCAGATGCGGGCCGTCGCCAACTGGGCTGGCTTTCCGCAGTGGGCGGCCAAGCGTGGCCTGCCCGCGGCAAAGCTGAATGCCTGTCTCGCCAACAGCAAGGAGATCAACAAGTTGGTGCAGATGAACGCGGACGCGCTGGCGAATTATAATGTGCCGGGAACCCCATCATTCCTGATCAACGGCTCGCTGGTTGAAAATACCTCGACGTGGGAGACTCTCGAGCCCAAGATCAAGGCAGCGCTCGGGGGGTGAGTCGCTGACTGCAGGGGGATTTGATTGCGAATTCGCCGGCTCAAACTGAGCGGATTCAAAAGCTTCGTCGAACCGGCTGAACTGAGGATCGAGCCGGGCCTGACCGGGGTTGTCGGGCCCAACGGCTGCGGCAAATCCAATTTGCTTGAGGCCATTCGCTGGGTCATGGGCGAAGCCAGTCCCAAGTCGCTGCGCGGCGGCGGGATGGAAGATGTGATCTTCGCCGGTACGGCTTCGCGGCCACCGCGCGACTTCGCTGAAGTTTCAGTTCTGCTGGACCGCGAGTCAAACGACGGCGAACTCGGCGAAAGCGAGGTCACCCGCAGGATCGAGCGCGGCGCCGGTTCGGCCTACCGGATCGATGGTCGCGACGTCCGCGCCAAGGATGTATCGCTCCTGTTTGCCGATGCCTCGACTGGAGCGCACTCTCCCGCCCTCGTCAGTCAGGGCCGCATCGGAGCGGTGATCGCGGCGAAACCGGTCGAGCGGCGCCAGATGCTGGAGGAGGCGGCCGGAATCTCCGGACTCCATGTTCGCCGCAAGGACGCTGAACAGAAGCTGCGGGCAACCGAGGCCAATCTCGCTCGGCTCGACGAGTTGCTGTCCGAGCAGGAGGCTCGGGCCGCAGCACTCAAACGCCAGGCGCGGGCGGCGGAACGGTATCGGCAGCTGAGTGATCGAATCCATTCGGCGGAGGCGCGGCTGCTGTTTGCCCGCTGGGCGGAAGCCGACGCGCGGGCCCAGGCCGCTGCCGGCGAGGCGCGAGAAGCGGCTGCCGAGGTTGCGCGCTTGCAGGACGCTCTGGCGCAGTTGTCCGCTGCGCAGGAACAGGCCCGGCAGCTGCTTGCCGAGCGGCGGGAGGCAAGCCTCGGCGCGCGCGAGCAGGGCACCAGGATCGCTCATGCGCTCGCCACCGCCAGGGCGCGCCGTGACACGGTGATCCGACGCCTCGTTGAACTGGACCGTCTCGATAGCTCGCTCGCAGCCGAAACGCAGCGTGAGCTTTCGCTCAAGGACGATGCAGTCCGCAATGTGGAACTGCTTGAGGCCGAGCGGCAGGCGATCGAACAGCGGCTCGGTCAATCCGAGCGCGAGGAACTCGCGATCGCTCGTGCACTGACGCAGGCGGAGGAGGCGGCGCGCGCATCGGACGTTGCGCTGGCGGAGTTGCTCGCCCGCGATGCTGCCATGCGGGCGGAACGGCGGGTGGCGGAGGCAGCGCTGACTGCGGCCAAGGCACAACTGCAGCGAGTCGAGCAGGACCGGGCACGGGTCGAGCAACAACTTGGCCAACTCGATAGCGGAGATCAGTGGCGATCGGCGGCCGAAGCTGCCGAGCAGCAGCAGAAGCAGGCGGTGGCTGACAATGCCGCGGCCGAACAGTCGCTGGCTGCTGCCGAGTCGGCGCGTGCTAAGGCGGCCGCCCGGCGCGATGACGCCGAGAGCCGGCTTGCCGGGGTCCGCGCGGCGCTGTCAGCGGCCGTGGCCGAAGCTGATGCTCTCACGCGCGCCCTGCAACAGGGCGGGCAAGATTCGCTGGTGGCTCTGCTCCAGGTCGAGGCCGGCTATGAGGCTGCGCTTGCAGCCGCGTTGGGCGAGGATGCTGACGCGGAAGTGCAGGGTGAAGGATTGCGGCGGTGGATGGGCGCGGCAATTGAACCGGGCGATCCGCCGCTTGCCGACGGACTGGAGCCGATCTCCCGCTTCGTAGCTGCTCCCGCCGAGCTTGGCCGGCGGTTGGAGCAGGTTGGCTTTGCGGAAGCGGATCGCGGACAACCGCTTGCCGTCGGCCAGCGTCTGGTCACGCGCGACGGCCTGATGCGCCGCTGGGACGGCTTCGTGTCGGTCGGAGGCGGTGCGGCTGCGGCGGAGCGGCTGGTGCGCGTCAATCGGCTGGCAAGCCTGCGGCAGAAACGTCCCGGCCTCGAACAGGATGTGACCGATGCGCAGGCAGGCCAACGCGCTGCCGAAGCCGAGATCGAGACGCAGCGCCAGGCAGCCAACGCGGCGCGCGAGGCGCTTGCAACAGCTGACAGACAGGCTCGCGATACCGTTCGCGCAGCTGATGCTGCTGCCAGCGCCCTCGAACGGATCGCGACTCAACGCAACGATCTGGAGCAGCGCCTGACCGAGCTGCAGCCTTTGCATGCTGCGGCGACCGAGGTCCTTGTCCAGGCGGAACAGGCGTTCGCAGCGCTACCCGAAAGCGCGGCGCTCGAGCTTGCGGTTGTGGACGCACGGGAGAAAGCGACCGCGGCTGGCGCGATGGTCGCAGAGCGGCGCGCTGATGCGGCGACCCGCGCGCGGCTAACCGCCACGGATCGTGAGCGGCATGTTACGGCCGGCAAGGATCAGGCCGCGTGGCGGGATCGTGCCGCAGCCGCAGATCAGCGTCTTCTGGAGACCGCAGAGCGGGCGCGTACGCATGCGGAGGAGCGCGAGCAGCTTTCAGGTCAGCCTGAGCAGCTGGCGCTGGAAATCGAAGCGGCCGAGCAAGAATCCGCGCGCAATGATGTCGTTCTGGCCGACGCGCAGGCCGCGGAACGGACAGCGGAAGTCGCGTTGGCCGAAGCTGGTACGGCATTGGCGACGGCTGGCGAAACGCTTTCGCAAGCACGTGAGCGGCGCGCTGGAGCCTCCGCTCGGGCGGAAGGGGAAGAGGCGAGACGCGCGGAATATGCCCGCATCTCCGGTGAGCGGTTTGAATGCCCCCCGCCGCTGCTTCCGGGACGGTTCGGGTTCGATCCGTCGGAACTTCGCGCGGTCGAGGAAGAGTCCGCGATCCTGGAGCGGCTCTCGGCCGATCGTGAGCGGCTTGGGCCGGTCAATCTGGTCGCTGAGCAGGAGCTGTCGGAGATCGAGGACAGCCGCATTCGCTCGGCCGCCGAGCGCGAGGAGCTGGCGACCGCGATCCACCGGCTGCGCGGATCGATCGGCAGCCTGAACCGGGAGGGACGGACGCGGCTGCTCGACGCATATGAGAAAGTCGACGGGCACTTCCGCAGCCTGTTCACCACCCTGTTCGACGGCGGTCAGGCGCACCTTGAGCTTGTCGAAAGCGACGACCCGCTCGAGGCGGGGCTCGAAATCATGGCGCAGCCGCCGGGCAAGCGGCTGACGGCGCTGACGCTGCTGTCCGGTGGGGAGCAGGCGCTGACCGCAGTGGCTTTGATCTTCGCGCTGTTTCTCACCAACCCGGCGCCGATCTGCGTGCTGGACGAAGTCGATGCACCGCTCGACGATGCCAATGTCGAGCGCTTTTGCGATCTGCTCGCGCGGATGAGTGCGCAGACCGACACCCGCTACCTGATTGTCACCCACAATGCCGTGACGATGAGCCGGATGCACCGGCTGTACGGCGTCACGATGGTCGAGAAGGGCGTCAGTCGCCTGGTCTCGGTGGATTTGGGGGGTGCCGAGACGCTCCTCGCTGCGGAATAGCGGCAGTAATTTCACGGGCGGTACGATTCGCTATTGCGAATGACTATCAATAACGATATCCGGCCGGCGTTCGTCATCGTGCGCTTAAGGAGCCGTTCATTTGACCCGCCTCTCATCGACCCCAGGAATCCGGTCATATCGCAAAACCGCCTCGCTGATCGTCGGCTCGAGCCTGTTCTGGAGTGGTGCGTCACACGGTCAGGAAACCGCTCCCCCAGAGCGCCCCGTTTCGCTCGCTGCGAACACAGTCGTCGATCACGAGCAGGACGACGGAGAAGGAAAGGACGCGATCGTCGTCACCGGCGAGCGGTTCCGGATCAACACGCTTAACAGCCGCCTGCCGGATGTGCGCGATGCCCCCCAGTCGATCAGCATCATCCCGCGCGAGATCATCGAGCAGCAGGCCGCGACTACGCTCAATGATGTGCTCCGCAATGTTTCAGGGATCAGCATGGCGGCCGGCGAGGGCGGCGGCGGGCCGGCCGGCGACAATCTGACGCTGCGCGGTTTTGGCGCACGGAACGACATCTTCGTCGATGGGATCCGCGACCTCGCCAGCTACACTCGCGACTCGTTCAATATTGAGCAGGTCGAGGTCGTGAAAGGACCCGCCTCGGCGCAGACCGGGCGCGGCTCCACCGGCGGCTATATCAATCTTTTCTCCAAGCAGCCGCAGCTCAAGACCTTCGTGCACGGGACCGTCGGTCTCGGCGTTCCGAGTTACGTTCGGGGTACTGCCGACCTCAACGTCGGCGGAGCAGACCTCGGGATCGGCAGCGGCGCCGCGCTGCGCGTCAACCTGCTCTATCATGATGCCGAGACGCCGGGCCGCGACGAAGTCGAAACCCACCGGATCGGAATCGCGCCGTCACTGGCGGTCGGACTCGGAACATCGACTCGAGCGATCCTGTCCTACTTCCGGCTCGATCAGGACAATGTGCCCGACTACGGAATTCCGTTCGTGCCCGACACAAATCAACCGCTCGAAGATTACATCAACGAGCCTGCGCCGGTTGATTATGACAATTATTATGGTCTCCTCGAGCGCGATTATGAGGAGACCACGACCAATATCGCCACCTTCGCACTTGAGCACGACATCTCGGAACATATCCGCGTCGCCAACACGACCCGCTATGGCCATGCGAAGCGGGATTCGATCTACTCAGCGCCCCGGTTCGCCGCGCCGACCGGAACAGATATCAATCCGCAGACCCAATCGCGCGACACGATCGACAAGATCTGGCTCAATCAGTCGAATTTGTTTGCCAAGTTCGAGACTGGCGGCTTGCGGCACGATGCGATCGCCGGCTTTGAGATCTCGAAGGAGCGGAGCCGCAACCAGCTCCGGTCAGTGAGCACTGGCGACCCAACCGACCTGTTCGATCCCGATCCGGGCCGCCCGTGGGACGGTGTGATCGTCGACCTGCCGGGTGAGATCGTGAGAGCCAAGACGAAGACGATTGCCGCCTACGCCTTCGACACAATTCACTTCAGCGAGCAATTTCTTGCCACCGGCGGCCTGCGCTGGGAGAAAAACAAGAGCGAGTTCAACCCCCTCTCAGATCACGGCCGCGGTGCAGCCGATCAGCCGGAACGATTCCTATCTGACCTGGCGGGCGGGCCTGACCTACAAGCCAATCCCGAGCCTCAGCCTCTATGCCGGCGCGGGAACGTCGATCAATCCGTCGATCGAAAATCTGACCCAGACCACTCCGAACGAGTCGTTGGGCGATCTGGCGCCGGAGAAGAGCCGGACTTTCGAAATCGGCGCGAAGTGGGATGGCTTTGGCGGCCGGCTGCTGCTGACCACCGCTCTGTTCCGCACCGACAAAACCAACGCCCGCACACCGACCGAGGTTGGGGCGGCGCAGCAGGTGCTGGAAGGAAAGCAACGCGTCGACGGGTTCGAGTTTGGTGCAACCGGCCGGATCACCGATCGCTGGCAGGTGATCGGCAGCTACACTTATCTCGACAGTGAGGTCCGGGAATCGAACATACCGACCGACGTTGGCAATCGACTCGGCAGTGTGCCCAAGCACAGCGGTACGCTGTGGACGCTCTATCACTTGCCGCAGGGGATCGAGATCGGCGGAGGTGTACGGTACGTGAGCAGCCGCTACACCAACACGACCAACCTTCGCCGGGTTGATGATTATATGGTCGCCGACGCCACCCTTGGCTACGACATCAGCAAGAGCATGACGTTGCGGGTCAACGCCTTCAACATCTTCGACAAGCGCTATGCCGACCAGATTGGCGGGGGCCATTTTGTCCCTGGACCCGGCCGGAGTGCGGTAGCAACCTTGGCGTTTGGCCTGTAACCAGCGCCCATGCTTGTTGCGGTCCCCGCCGTCCTCTCACCCGACCAGCTCAACGAAATTCGTGGGCTGCTTGACTCGGGAGCCTGGGAGGACGGCCGGGCGACCGCTGGCCAGCAGTCGCAGCTAGCGAAGCATAACCTCCAGCTGTCGGCATCCTGCCCCAAGGCCCAGGCTGCTGGGGAAACTGTGCTGAGCGCGCTGTCGGCAAGCGGGCTCTTCATGTCGGCGGCGCTTCCCCACCGCGTGTTCCCGCCCTTGTTCAGCCGGTACGAGGCGAACGACGAGCATCGCTTCCATAATCACGTGGACAACGCGATCCGCTACCTGCCGGATCGGTCCGGGCGCATTCGGACAGACCTGTCGGCGACGTTGTTTCTGTCAGAACCTGGTGACTATGACGGCGGTGAGCTGATCGTCGAGGACACCTATGGCGCTCACTCGGTGAAGCTGGCGGCGGGCGATCTCATCCTCTATCCGTCAACCTCGCTTCACCGCGTTGAGCAGGTCACCCGCGGCCGCCGGATGGTGTCATTTTTCTGGATTCAGTCGATGGTTCGCGATGACGGGCAGCGAAGCCTGCTGCTCGACATGGACGCGGCGGTCCGTTCGCTTGCCGAAACTGTCGGCGACGACAATCCCGCAGTGGTGTCGCTGACCGGAACCTATCACAACCTGCTGCGCCGGTGGGCCGACTGCTAGCTGATTATTCCGCGACCGGTGTGTCGCCTTGCACCTGCTCGCGCCGCTCTTTCTTAGCCTGATCAATCAGCTGCTGGAGGCAGCCGGTGAAGCCACCCGGGCCAACTGCCGAGCAGCTGTTGGTCCCGGTCGCGCCGACTGTTTCGAGCGTTTTAGCACGCGCGGCCCATGATTCGCGTGCCTGCCGCGGGCCGCCGCTCCGAAGCTTCTCTGGAATCCGGTAGCGTTCGCCTTCCGGTCGACGGGCGCACACGACGACATTGTCGTCCGTGGACCGCGGACATGGGTCGGTCCCGTAGACGATCACTTCAGACACTTTCTGCTGCGCGCCGGCGGGAGTAGCCACGAGGCCGGACGCGCCCGCGGCGAGCCCGAGGGTCGTAACCGCCCCGATCAACAGTTTGCGCATTCCAGTCCCTCCAACACGGCTTGAGCGGACAAAGCCTCGCTCGGTTCCGTCATATGCGTTTCGACAGGGCAATGGCTACCCTGCAGCCGAGCCGGATGGCGCCGGTCAGCAACGGGTAGGCCGGTGCATCGGCAGCGCCCGCGGCCCGTGCCGTGTCCCGATGCTCAAGCTCTTCAAGCTGGAACTCGGCAATGTCGGCGGCGAATTCGGGATCGCTGTCATCAAGTTCGGCCAGCTGCTGGTGATAATGACGGTCGATCTCGGTCTCGACCGCCTCGGTGCAGGCCATGGCCGCTTCCTCCGAGATCAGCGCAGTCACTGCCCCAAGCGCAAACCCAGCCACATCCCACACCGGTTGGAGCATGGTCGGCCGCACACCCCGCGCAGCGAGCATGGCGTCGAACCGGCGCCGGTGCCGCTCTTCCTGCGATGCCATCCGGGCGATCAGCTTGGCGGCCGGCCGGCGATCGCCGAGCACCGCGAGCTGGCCGGCATAAATTCGCGTTGCGCCAAACTCTCCGGCCTGATTGACGCGAAGCATCGATGCTGGGTCGGGCCGGCGATCGCCGGGATGCCAGCGGCGGCTCAGCGGGGACGCTGAAGGATCAGCCATAAGATCACCAACGCTCCGCCAAGCGAAATAATCGCATTCCAACCTGCCATCGAAATGCCGAGGAATTCGAATTGCACTTGGTCGCAGCGGATCAGCGGTGCTGACAGGATTGCGTCAAGGGTCGCTCCGCCGGTCGCCGCGCAGGTCGTCAGCCCTTCCCAAAGTCCAGCCTCAACCCCGGCGTGATACACGCCGATCGCGCCGGAAGTGGCGATCGCGAGACTGGCCAAAATCACCAGCACCCTGGCTGGCTGGCTGGCTGCCGTGAAGGCGAAGGCGCTTCCGGCGAGCAGGATAGCAGCCGCGTGTGGCCAGCGTTGCCAGTAACACATCTCGCAGGGGTTGAGCCCGCCGAGATACTGCGATCCCAGCGCTCCCCCAAGCAGTGCTGCCGGCAACAGCAGAGCGATCAGCCGAGCGATGCTTGCTGGCTGCAGCCCTTCACGCTGATCGACGATGCTGGCCACCGATCGTTTACCGCTGGGTGACCTTCTGAGCCGGAGCGGTCGCCATGTTCAGCCGCTTCAACGACTTGAGCGCATAATCGAGCTGGAAGTCCTTGATGCCCTTCTTCTCGAGCTCGGCGGCGGTGACGGAGAAGCGAGGATCGACGGAGTCGTCTTGCTCGAGCACCTTGTCGTCGATCTTGGCCTGGTTGACGAGGTGGCGGCGAAGATCTGCTTCCCGAAGCTTCGGCCTGCTTTCATAATCGGGGTCTGACAGCTGCGGGACGACGATGTCAGGATCGATCCCGCCCGCCTGAACCGACCGGCCCGACGGCGTATAGTAGCGAGCGGTGGTCAGCCGGATCGCGCTGGTCGGACCAATCTGCAGCACCGTCTGAACCGAGCCCTTGCCGAAGCTCTGCTCACCCATGACGACGGCGCGGCGCTGATCCTGGAGGGCACCGGCGACGATCTCGGCCGCCGAGGCACTCCCGGCGTCGATCAGGACCACCACCGGCCTTCCGCGAGCAAGATCCCCGGACTTGGCGTAGAAACGCTCGATGTCGTCCTTGCGACGGCCGCGCTCCGAGACGATCTCGCCACGATCAAGGAAGGCGTCGCTGACCGAAATCGCCTCGTCCAGGAGTCCCCCGGGGTTCGACCGCAGGTCGACGACATAGCCGGTTACGCGCCCGCCGGTGGCTTTCTCAATCGACAGCAAGGCGGCTTCGGTGGCTGCGCCCGTCTGTGCCGAGAAGCCGTTGATGTTGATGATTCCGACGTTGTCGCGCACCTCCCATTTCACCGGCTTCAACTCGATGCGTTCGCGGACAAGCTGCACATCGAACGGCTTGTCGCGCCCGACGCGGACGATCGTCAGCTTGATCCTTGAGCCGGGAGCGCCGCGCATCTTTTCGACTGCCTCGTCCAGGGTCATGCCGTAGATGAGCTCGCCATCGAGGTGAGTGATGTAGTCGCCTGCCTTGATCCCGGCGCGGGCCGCAGGGGCGTCCTCGGTCGGGGTGATGACCTTGACCGCGCCGTCTTCGAGCGAAACGGACAGCCCGAGCCCGCCGTAGTTGCCGTCGGTCGTCGAGCGAAGGGTGCTATATTCCGTCGCCTCGACATAGGCGCTGTGCGGGTCGAGCGCGGCGAGCATTCCGTCAATGGCGCCCTTGATCAGCGTGTGGTCGTCGACCGGCTCGACATAATTCAGCCGGACCCGCTCGAACACGTCCATGAACGTCTCAAGCTCCTTGTAGGTGTCGACGTCCGCCGCGGCGAGCGTGCTGGTCGTCACCGGAATGAGGGCGAGCGCTCCGACGAGGGCCAGCGGGGGGAGGAGCTTCCGGATCATCATTGCAAATCCTGCTGCAGGCTTCGCGCGGAACGCGAGCACATGGCTAAGTCGATCATTCTAACGGCTCTCTGATGCATTGGACAGCATATCAGATGAATGCGCCATGAGGGCCGGAGAAGCGGGCTGGCCGCGATAGCTCAGCTCAATTCCAACCTGGCCGAGCGAACGCCCCAAGGGTTCTCCAGCTGCTAGCCTGGTCCCCACCGGCAACTCGGTGCGGACGCCGGTCAGCAGGCTCATCCAGCCGTTGCCATGATCGATGATCACCACGCCCTCGCGTCGGCGGAATGGTCCGGCGAAGGCGATCCGGCCGCTGCTCGGCGCAACGACGCCTCTACCTTTTGCAGTGTCGATAAGAACGCCGCGAGAGCGGATACCAACCGGCGAAACGTCGCCCAGGCCGTCGATCAGGCGGCCCTGAACAGGCAGGCGATACTCGATCGTTCGGGGCGGCGCTTCGTCCTGCGAGGCGGCCGGTCGATCCGGAAGGGCCGGGAGTAGCGCCAGATCCTGGGCGATCCGGGACGACGAGCGGCGGTCGTCAATCTGCCGTTCGAGCGTCACGACATCTTCCACTCGGGCCGCGGCGATGTCACTCAGATCAAGCGACTCCGCCGCAAGGCTGGTCGACCGG
>CBFGZJ010000015.1:0-15419 GCA_965653215.1 uncultured Sphingomonas sp.
GACCGGCGCCGAGGCTGTTTGGCCGCGTGTGCACTCCCGGCTTCGGCCGCTGCGCTTGAGTCAGCCAGCCCCCGTCTGTCGAGAAGGGCGATCAAATCGTCACCTGTCCGCCCGATGTGATAGCGGGTAAGATCAACCGCCTGATTGACCAGTCCTTGGCGACACAGGTCCAGAAGCGCACCATGATCGTCCTGTGCGCGTTGAACACTGTCGCCGACAGTCAGGATTAACCGCGCATATCGATCAGAATTGACAAGCAGCTCGCGAACGATCCTGAGAGTCTTGACCCGCTGCGCAGGATTGTAGAGCGTCATGTGAAAGCGCCGGTTCAGTTCACCCCAACTCGCGACATCACCGGCTACAATCGCAGCATTATATTCTCCGATGATGGCATCGGCAGCAGCAAAATCCTCGTCGGTCAGTCGCGGGATGGCTTGGCGCAGGAGCTCAGGTTCCAGCAACGCGCGCAAATCGTAAAGTTCCTGGATGTCGTCACGAGACAGACCGGTCACCACGTAGCCGCGATGAGGAAAACTCGCGACCAGCCCTTCGCTTTCGAGACGCGACAGTGCCTCGCGAACCGGTATTCGGCTCGTGCCCATTTCCTCGGCAAGCGCGTCTTGGCGAAGCGGCATACCATCAGCCAGTTCTCCCGACAGGATCAGGAATCGAAGACGATCCGCCACCCCGTCGGCGATCGTGCTCCGGGAAACGCCTTCCAATCTACCTCGTGCTTGAATCGTAACGGCCAAAATTCATTGTTCCTTCTGCCGCAAACTCTCACGGCTATGCGTTTTGAACCTATCCAGAATCAGATAACAAGTGAGGTGTTCGCTGGCTCTGGGCTTTGCTGGCGCGGGTCACTCGGGGATTTGCAACAGGATGTCCACAAGTCATTCAAAAAGCTAGACGGTTCGCGGCTCAGCCCAGTGCCTTCGTTAGTTCGACTGGTTGCCCTTCCGGGCACGCCCATCATCAGTTCATCGGCGTTAATCATGCCGCCTTCTGGTGAGGGCCAGGCGCTTCCGCTGGATAGATCCTCGGGAGCCCCGGGTCATAGACCTCCGTCAAGACGTGCATGAACTCGCGGTCGTGAAGTGGGTCGGTGGGAGTTTTGACCACGCGCCCCCGGGCCCGGAGATCCTTGATCAAGGTGTCGATGGCCTGCTCGTGATTGAGGTCATCGGTATGGTCGACGACCTTCTTGAGCTCATCCAAGTCCATATAAATGTCGGCGCGCCAGTGCACCATCATGCGAAGTTCGTGCCCCGGAATCTTCTGGATGACCTCGCCATCCGTGGTGATTTGCCATCCATCGGCGATGTCTGGGTCGGCGCCAAACCGCGAGTTTATCGTCAGCCCCTTAGGCTGGCGCTGGTCCAATGGCCCATTCGCCTCCCCGCGATGGTACATCCGTTCGGTCTCGGCCACTAACCCACGGTTCCAGACCGGGGTGGCGATACGTTGAGGCTCGGCGTATGGACCCTCCGGCCAGTAAGTGAAGCCGCCACCGGTTGAACCCTGATAGAACCAGGCGATCACTTGGGCCTTCTTCACCTGCCACTTCGCGAACAAGTTGGACCTGACCATCGAGTTGAGCAACCAGTTGGGAGTGTTGCTCAAGGTTAGCCCACGGAAGTCAGCCCCATCGAGATGGCCTCCGTCAAAGTTCGCGGTGGGACCATTGAGATTGAAAATCATGTTTTCCGGCCTGGCGTAGGCCGCCTTCCAGTAGCTCCGACCCAGGTCCAGGAATTTCTTGTTGAGAAAGCAGTGTTCGATCTCGGGATATAGGCAGACACCGCCCTTCGCGAGGTAACCGGTGAAATAGGGCAATAAAAAATCTTCCCAGGTCGGCTTTGCCCCCTCCAACTCCTTCCCAACCGTGGTGTCGGCAATCCCCTCCGGCGAGGAGTAGAACTGGCTCAGTGTCTGCTCCCACGGCCCTTTGCTGCGCGCCAATGCGAGAATGTCGCGATACTGATCCTCGGTGTAGATATCCTCGATAATCATAGGGGGCGCGATCGGCCGAATGAGGTCCGCAGGCATAATCCTTCTCCAAATTGTATTTATTATCCAATCTAACTCATGAACACATGAGTCACAAGAGGGTCCGCCTAGCCAATGGCCTGCTCTCCCGGATCCAGCGCATCGATCGCTCCATCAATAAGATTCGCGCCGGAAAGGCGAAGGTTCAGGTCGAGCGGCTGCAGGAGAGATCTGTGATATTGAACTCGGGCGCGCCGCTCGATCAAAGCCGCTCGGTGGGCTGCTGCGACGTCCAGCTCAATGATCTGGAAGCTGTGGCCCACAGGAAGCTGAACCAGGCGATCCGCGTCGGCCCCTAACATCACGGCAATCTTGGGATAACCGCCGGCGGTCTGATGATCCGCCAATAGCAGCGTCATTCGTCCCCCTCCGTCCACCTGCAAGGCCCCTCGAACCGCTGGCTCGCTGGGCATGTCCAGGACTTGCGGCGGCATCGCCGGACCATCGATTACAAGGCCCATCCGATCGAACGATGTCGAGGGGCTGAAGGAAGCCGTGAACAGTGTTCCGACCTGCGTGGCGTCGAAAAAACGCTCCTGAGGTCCGAGTAGAACCCGCGCGCGCGAGATCGGCTGATCTGTACCAGCAGGCCGCGGCACGGTTCGAGCACCCTCCCCCGTGAGGCCAATGCGCATGCAGTTCACAATCTTCAGCGTATCGCCTGCGAGAAGACGATTCCCGCCCAGATCTGCCTGAACATGCCTTGAAACACTGCCGAGCCACCTGGGTGCTTCAATATCTCCGGCAAACGCGAGATAGCTCCAATTGCCTGGACCCGGCCGCACGCGCAAGGTCATGCCGGCTGAGATCCTCGCTACGATCCAGCTGCCAAGTTGCTCTCCATCAAGCTCGACCGTGAAGCCGCCGCCACAGGTCGCGAAGGCGACCTCACCGTCCGTGCATCGCAAAGTGATGCCCCCCAGCGACAGTTCGATGGCCGAGTTCATCACCATGCCGCCAAACGAGCGTACCGCTGCACCGTAACTGGAGCGATCGACCGGGCCGGACTGGGGTATGCCGAACCGCAGCAGGCCGGGACGGCCGCCGTCCTGGGTGGTGGTCAGCGGGCCTGCCTGTTCGACGACGAAAGTGGCAGAAGCGCTCACTTGGTTGGCCACTGCGCAAATTGTTCAGCGTTGATCGGCCGGAACCGCACTGTGTCGCCCGGCTGGAAGAGAGGAGGCTCGTCAGAGTCGGTATCGAGAAGTTTCAGGGGAGTTCGCCCGATCACCCACCATCCTGTCGGCATTGGCAGGGTTGAGATGAGGCACTGCGGTCCTGCGATGAGTATGCTCCCGACCGGATACCCGCGCACCGCCGCGGGCTTGCGGGGCTGGTGCAACTCTGGCGGAACACCGCCCATGTAGGCGTAACCCGGCGCGAACCCGTACATATAAACGCGGAAGGTCGCTTCGAGAAATTTCGTTGTAACCGCATCACGACTCAGCCCGAGGCGGGTCGCTACCTCGTCAAGATCGGGAGAGCAGGAGTCATCGAAGCAGACCGGAACTTCATGACAGCTGCCGGCACGGTCCGTTCGGCCAGACTGCGACGTCAGTGGCTCGCAGATACGCTGAAGCTCATCAAAGCTGATCAGATCGGGATCATAGCGGACCAGGACCGACGTATAAGCGGGAACCGTCTCGCATATCGCGGCAATCCCTGCAGCGTTCAGTGCACTGTCCAGGTCGAGGACGGCACGGTGGGTCTCCTCAAAAACGACATTCCCCAATTCGATCAGCAGCGCAGCCTCACCCACCGGGCGGATGACGCACGCGCTCATCTGTGCGGAAGGAAAGGCGCTATGACGAAGCCCTGCTCCGTAAGAGCGGCACGGATTGCTCGTGCCATGGCTACTGCATCCGGGCTGTCCCCATGGACGCAGATCGAATGGGCTTGCAGAGCCACGGATGCGTCGGAGACCGTCGGCATCTTGCCGCTTTCAAGGAATGCGACCAGCCGGCGCGCCGCCAATGCTCCGTCGTGGATCAACGCTCCCGGCTCTCCTCGAGGAACGAGATTTCCCGCCGCCGTATATCCCCGATCGGCGAAAATCTCGCTGAACACGGGCATGCCGCTATCGCGCGCTACTTGCTCGAGAGTCGTTCCCGATATGGCAAGCATCGCAAGCCCAGGATCGACCGCACGGACCGCCGCCACGACCGCGGCTGCAACCGGCCGCTCGACCGAGGCGACATTGCCCAGCGCCCCGTGCGGCTTCACATAGGCGATGGGCTGCCCGGCCAGCGCGCCGATGGCCATCAGCGCGCCGACCTGCGCGGCAACGAACCGCTCGATTTCTTCCGGGCGATGCGGCAACCGCCGCCGTCCGAAACCTTCCTTGTCCGGATAGCTCGGATGAGCGCCGGTAACGACCTTGTGCTGACGAGCGAGGGTCAGGGTACGGAACATGGTTTCGGGGTCGCTCGCGTGCCCGCCACAGGCGATGTTGGCACTGCTGACCAGCGCGAACATCGCCTCGTCATCACCCATCAGCCACGGACCGAACCCTTCCCCCATGTCGGCGTTGAGGTCGATCGAGGGCTGCGCTCCTGCTCCGACTGAGATAGTTTCGTCTGGCAACAGCTCATGCCTCCTCGACCGGGACCACATAGTTCAGCACCATCCGGCCCCCATCGGGATAGATGGTCTGCCCCGTTATATAGGAGGCATCGTTGCTCGCCAGAAACGCGGCAACCGACGCGATTTCCGCCGGGTCACCCAACCTTCCGCTCGGCGTTCGCGAAAGGATCATGCGGCGCTGCTCCTCATTGGTCAGGATGCCGCTGGCGAGCATCTCGGTGGCGATCGTCCCGGGACCGATGCCGACGACACGGATGTGATGGGGCGCGAGCGCGAGGGCGCCGCTTGCGGTCAACTGGTTCATTCCGCCCTTCGAAATCGCGTAGGTCGCGATCGACGGGTTCGCCAGACGGGCGTTGATCGAGGACATGTTGATGATGACCCCTCCCCGTCCCTGCTCGATCATCCGCCGTCCGGCTGACTGCAAACCGAAGAACGCCCCTTTGAGATTGACGCCGAGAACTCGATCATATTCCTCCTCCGTGATCGCCATCATGTCCTTGCTGATCGCAATTCCTGCGTTGTTCAGCATGATGTCGACCCCGCCGAACGCGTCCACCGCGGTGTCCACCAGTCGGTCGACATCGGCGCGAACGCTGACGTCCGTCTGGCAGCCCTGAACCGTGAACCCCTCCGCAGCCAGCGTGTCCACCGCGCGGGCGAGACTGTCGCCGTCAACGTCGCCCAGCACCACCTGCGCGCCATCCTGCGCGAAGCGGCGGGCGCAGGCAAAACCGATCCCCCGAGCCGCTCCGGTTACGACGGCAACCTTCTTGTTCTGCATCCTGATCTCTTTCCTCAATAAATGGTGGATTCGATATAAGGGCGGCCTTCGGCGATCCGTTCGAACGCAAGCGGTGACACATCGATCGTCCGGTAGGTTCCGTGCACGATCATCTCCGCTACGGCTCTGCCGGCACCCGGCGCGTGCATCACGCCATGTCCCGAAAAGCCGCACGCGAACTTCAGATTGTCGATGTCGGGGTGCCCGCCGATCACCGCGTTGTGATCGAACATATTCATATCATAATGACCGGCCCAAGTACTCAGCAACCTGAGTTCCTCCAGCGCCGGAATACGGGCTGCCAATGCCGGCCAGAACCGCTCTTCGAACAGCGACATGTCGGGCTCGAAGTCACCATAGGCGTCCGGATCGGACGAGGCATCGGGCGCGATGCCGCCGATGAACCCGGCGCCCTCAGGCCGCAACCAAACGCCCGATGTGTCGAACACCATCGGGAAGCCCGTGTTGTCGAGCGGAGCCTTGAAGTGAAAGACACAGCGTTTTTTGGGCACAACCGGAAGGTTGACCCCCAAGGAGTCCAGCAAGCGCCCGGAATGAGCGCCTGCGGCACATACAACCCAATCGGCCGTGATCTCGGTACCGTCGCTCAGCTGGACAGAGACGATCCGGCCGCCCTCCTCGCGCAGTCCGTCAGCCTCCGCCCGGCAGAAGCGCACGCCACGGTCGATCCCGGCGTTGCGCATCGCCGAGAGCAACGACCACGCGTCGAACCAGCCTTCTTCCTTGAGTCCGAACGTCGCAGAACCGACGTCTTCCACGGTGATCCAGGGAAACCGCGCCGCGATCGCGCCAGGCTCCAGGCGCTCGACCGTGCAGCCCTGCGCCTGCTGGACCTTCAGCAGCCGATCCGCTTCGGCCTCGCGACCCGGGGGCGAGAGGATCAGATAGCCGCGCTCGACATAGCCGACGTCGACGTCACGCCCAAGGAAACTGGATGGATTCCGCAGGAAGGCGGCGCCGAACCTGCTCAGCGCCACATTGACGGGGCTGCCGAACTGAACCCGGATGGACGCCGCGGAAAGTGTTGTTGAAGCCTGCTGATAACTCGGGTCGCGTTCGATGACGACGATCTCACCCGTGAACCCTTCTTCGCGTAGAAACCAAGCGACCGAGCATCCGATGATCCCTCCGCCAACGATGACAATCTGCTGCTGCATCAACAGCCTTCCTCAATGAAGCGACGCACGGTGGCGATGGTCTCACGCGGCTCCTTCGAAGCCGATGCGATAGGCGCGTCCCCGGGCCATCCCCAGGAAAGTGAGAGTCACGGCAAGACAGCCGCCGATGATAATTAGGGCGATCGGCGTGTAGCTTCCCGCCGTGTCGCGCAGGACGCCTGCCAGCGGCGGCATGAAGAAAGTGAGCGGCAATGCTACGGGACTGTAGAGTCCAAGCACGCGTGAAAGCGAATGATGACCGAACAGACGTGCGGACACCATACTGAGCGCCGGAAAAATGCCGGCGCCCGCGGCGCCTAGCGTCAAGGCGGCCAATGCCATGACCGCAAAGGACACCGTCGACAGCAGGACCAGCCAGCTGGCTGCCATGGCGGCGGCGATAAGGGCGAGGGTTGTCGCCGCTCCCAGCCGGTTCGCGAAAATGCCCGCGGCGACCGAGCCAATGATTGCAGCGCCGCCCAGGATCGACAACAATCCCGCTGCCTCTCCGGCCCTGAGCCCGCGTTCAGCCGCGAACGCAGCAAGGTGCGACACGCCGGTGATCCCAACCGCATTCAGATAACCGGCGCTTACGGTCATCACCCAGAAGGCGGGGCTGAGCAGAAGCGATGCGACCGTGATTGGCGCGATCGCGTTCGCTTCAGGTGTCGCCGCCGGAAGTTCGGCGTCGTCTGCCGCAGCGTCCGATACGCCAAGGATAAGTGGCAGCAAGGCCAGATGCAGAGCAGCCAGCGTCAGGTAGAACGCAGGAAGGCCGTGATCGCGTATGACGACCAGTCCAAGCAGGGGTGCGAGCGCGACGAACAGGGGCATGTTGGCTATGCCAAGGGCGAGACCGGGATTTTGTCTGAACCAATTGCTTGCAAGCACGCTCGCGGGGAACGGACCGAACATCGAAAGACCGGCGCCGATCGGCAGCGCGTAGAGCAGCAGCACCACCTGCATGTTGGGCGCGATGGCGAGGAGACCATAACCAGAGCCGGAAATCAGCGTCCCGATTGTCATGGTCCACCGCAGACCGAGCCGCGCTATCAATGCGGCGACGAAGGGACTTACCAATCCCATCACAAGCACGGACAAGGATAACGCCAGGGCGGTTTCGCCGCGACTGGCCCCGTGAAGCTGCTGCAGCGCTAGAACAGAAACGCCAAACCCGCCGAAGGCGCTTCCCACCGCGACATTCTGCGCCAGGAACGCGCGGAAAACCATCATTCGCGCTTTTCGATCGGAGTTCGCTCCAAATGCGCGAGTGATGATTCCGCTTATGCTTCGGTTCATCCTCCAGTCTCCTGCCGCACTTGGGAATAGGGATCGTTCACCGTCCCAGCCTGGCACTTCGTCCAGTGAGCGGTCGACGCATCTTCGTTGCCCGTCTCGACGAGACGGGCTCTTTTCTGCTCAGGTTCGAGCTTACCGGGAAAATTACGCAACCCCATTTGGCTCGAACCTGATTTCAGATCGCCTGCCTAACTTTGGCTGTCGTCCTCGGACACCTGCACGATGATCTTGCCCCCGGCGTATGCCCCCGACAGTGACGCAGCGAGCGCATCTGGTGCGCTCTCCAGGCCATTATACATATGGTGCTTGTAGGTGATCTTGCCTTCACGCCACATCCTGGACACGTCGGCGCGGAAAGCGTCGTTGTCCTCCTCATGATCGACAACGACAAAGCCCTGAATCCTCAGCCGCTTACCCAGAATCATTCCGGTCGACAGGCTACTCTGCTCGAAGCCGTTATATTCCGCCGACATGCCGCAGACGATTAATCGGCCGAAGGGCTTGAAGCGATCGAATACCGGGGCCATCAGATTTCCGGCCGCATTATCGAAATAAATATCGATGCCCTTGGGCGCGAGTTTGTCGAGCTCAGCGCCAACGTCGGCCGTTAATCGATCGATACACGCGTCAGCACCGAGCTCCTCGGTGACGAAACGGCATTTTTCAGCGCCACTGGCGATGCCGATCACCTGCAGCCCGTCAGCCTTCGCCATCTGAACGACGAGCATGCCAACAGCGCCCGCAGCAGCAGAGATTACCAGTGTCTCGCCGGCCTTCGCGTCGCAGAAGCGTCGATAACCGACCCATCCCGTAAACGCAGAGAGGCCAAGCATTCCAAGATTAGATTCGATCGGCAGATCTGCCGGGTCGAGACGCAGCGTGGCATCGCCGTCCACCGCCTCAAAGTCCTGCCAGAAGCGACCCCCGAAGACATAATCTCCGGGCTTGAATCCCGGATGCCGTGACTCGATCACCCGCCCGATATTGCCAGCGGTGTGCGGCGACATCGAAGGCACCATTCCCGAACGCATGCGATCACCGACCGTCATGTGACTCATCAGGATTTCGTCATCCGAAGAGTCGACACGGCCCTTCGATGGTTGGTTGGAAACTTCGGGCTCAACCCCCGCATAGGGCATGATCGGACGGATCCCGGGCGCGATCGCAATGTAGATATTCCGGATCAGCAACTGGCCTTCGCCGGGCTGCGGCATGGCAATTTCATCCTGGCGATAATCATCAACCGTCGGGATGCCGGCCATCGGGCGACCAATGCGCCAAACACGATTGCCACCTTCCTTCACGCGCCAATTACCCGTCTGCTCAACTGTTTGCTGCTCGCTCATGCATGCTCTCCAACGACTTGCTTCAGGTGCATTGCCCGCTCCCCAACCTTAAAATTGGGGACGAACAGACATCTATCGATACGGATTCGTACGAAAGTCCTGTAAGGTGTATATCATATACAATTTCACGCAAGAGAATTGTAGTCGCGGTGCGCCCCGACGGGCGGGCAGAGATTTGCGGTCACCAACTTGATCTGGAATGGTTTCAGCCGCCGCAGCAGCTGTTGAAGACGAGTTCAGCGGCCGCCAGATCTTCCATCGAAACTCCGACGGATTTGAACAGCGTGATGTCATCGTTCGCAGTCCTGCCAGGAATGCGGCCGGAACAAAGAGCGTGGAGATCGCCGAGGATATCATCCCGCCTTATCTGCCCGGCTTCCATCGCCTGAAGCAAATCACCTGCCTCTTCCAAAGCCGCATCATAAGCATCGACAAATGTCCGCGCTCGAGCAAAAGTCAGTGGATCGGCTTCGGTCATATCCGGCTTGAACGAGCCGACGAGATCGACATGCGTCCCCGGCGCGAGCAACGCGCCATGAAGGAGCGGGCGACGCGAGGATGTGGCCGCCGAAATGATGTCAGCCTTTGGGATAGACTGATCGAGATCGATTACCGTCGATGCATCGATCCCGCTCTTCACCAATAGGTCGACCACGCGCTCCGCTTTCATCGGATCCCTGCCCCAGATCATCACCCGCTCAATCCGTCGAACCGTTGAGTGTGCCTCAACAAGGTGCGGGACGAGTGTACCCGTCCCAATGACGAGGAGTACGGACGCATCCTCGCGGGCGAGATATTCGCAAGCCAGGGCCGAGGCAGCAGCAGTCCGACGTGGCGTTAGCATCGTGCCGTCCATCACCGCCCTGAGCTTGCCTGTCCGGGCATCCATCAGCAGATAGGTCGACTGGATCGTAGGCCGGGCGTCCGGTTGGACGGTGACGATCTTGACGCCGCAATGCATTCCACGCTGCCACGCTGGCATGATCAGCAAGGTCGCGCCGTCGGGAAGATCAAAAGCCTGGCGACCGGGCGATTGTGCACCGTTTTTGAAGGTATGGCGGAGCGCCTCCACCAGCGTCCCCATCGGCGTGCAACGGTTCACCGTTGCAGCATCCACGTATAGTGGTACCCCCTCCTCAAAGCTCGCCGCGCTATGTGTGATGGTCATCGCCATTTGTGTGCCACTTACCGTCGGAACATGGGGCATTCGAACCAGACCCGAATGATCAACCCGCGAATTGCTCAGTCCTCAGGTTAAGGCCGAGAATAATCGGATACAATATCCTACTCGAAAATAGTTAATCAGGGCGCATCCGGAGTGCAGCGATCGACGACCAAATTTCTACAGTGAAGGAGAAAAAAAGCGGCCGACGCGAACGCCGGCCGCAGGGGAGAGAAGGTTTCGGCTAGTTCAGCGGACCTGCCCGAAATTATATTTCAGTTTCAGACCGTAAGTCCGGGGTTCGCCGTAAAGCGTCGACCACACCAGCAATCCGCCATTGTAAACGTTTGAATTGCTCACCCGATAGAGCTTGTCGAAGAGGTTGTTTCCGAACACCGTGAGATCAAAGCCGGTCCGGCCAATATCCCTCCAGGTGATCGATCCGTTCATCAGCCCGTGCGCCCCAAGCGTTGATCCCGGCTCGTTGCCGAGCGGAGAGGTCTCCTGCTCGCTCACATGGGCGTAGCTGAGGTACAGCGACAGTTCTTCCCCCAGGCTTTCCGGGATCGGGACATCAACCGAGCCATAGATGTTGTAAATCCAGTCGGTCGTGAACTGGAACGGGTTGCAGCTCAGGTCAGCGACGCTACCGGCTGGGATGAGCCCGTTACAAGCCGGGAACGGAGCAGACCCATCCGGGATTCGAAAGTCGAACTTTTTATAATCGGCATCGGTGTGACTGATCGTCGCGCCCAATTCGACACCGCGCACCGGCCGGATCGAAGTTTCAATCTCGAAACCCTGGACATGGGCCTCGGCTCCAAGAATCTGCGAACCAAAGGCATCGGGGAGCACAACATCCCCCGCCGGCCGATGAATATTGCTATAATCGGAGAAGTAATAGGTCGCGTTCAGGCGGAAGGGCATGTCGCCCAAGCGCCAGTCGGACTTGAACCCGGTTTCGAAGGTGGTGAGCTCTTCCGGCAGGAAGGTGAGTGTTTCAGGGCGAACGGCATCGGTGGTAATGCCGCCTGCCTTGTAGCCGCGGCTGATCTTGCCATAGACCATCAGATTGTCGATCGGCCGATAATCGAGGCCAAGTAACCAGGTCGGCGCCTTGAACTTCAACTCTGGGTCGCTGGAAATGGATCGTCGGATTTTTCCGGAAGTTTCATCCCAGGTGTAGCGATAGCCGGCGGTCAGCCGAACATTTTCCGCCCAGGGACTGAGCACCCCGAGATCGAGAGTGCCCTGCGCATAGAGTGCCTTCGACGTGCTGGTGATCTTAGTAACGGGGTGAACGACAATAAAACCGCCGCAATCAAAGAAGGCTCCCGGCTGAGCGGTTACAGCCGGACAGAAGGAGATTTCCGCCGTCTCACCGTCGCCGACGGTTTTATCCTTGAAGTAGAACGCCCCGACCGCGAACTGCAGCCGGTTGTCGAGCATGTTGCCCTGGAGCTGAAGCTCCTCGGTGAACTGACGGTGCCCCCGCGGCTCGCGAATGTCGGTGTTGCCGCTAGCACCAAAGAGGATGTCAGCGTCCGGAACCTCCCCATATTGGTGAAACGGTGTGCCATCCTGATCAAGGGCTGCGTTGACCCGCTGTCGCTGCAAGCTGATGATGTTGCGCAGGGTCAACTCGTCGGTAAGCTCGAACGAGCTGGTGTTGATCCCGCCCCAAACTGAGATCTTGCTGTAGGCGTCGACGCCGAACCGGGTCCGGCGCGGTCCGTTGTCCTCGGCCTCCTCCGTTTCGTCCCGATACACATCGCAATCAACCCCGAAGCCTGGGATCGGTGCTACGTCCGAACAATAGCCGATGTTGGCAAAGCCTTCGATATTGAAGGCCCGATGGATGTGGCCGGCACCATTGTTCGATGACTTGGAACCGAACAGCATAAGATAATTTTCGAACCGGTCGGTCGGCTTGAAGGTGATTCCGACCCGTCCGGAATACCAGTTCACATCATCCCGCCATTTGTCCCAGACCAGGTCGCGCGTGTAGCCGCGCCGCGACTGATGAGCGCCCACGACCCGGACCAGCAGCTTGTCGCTGACGATCGGAATGTTGATCGCGCCTTCCATGGTCAGAAGGTCGAGGTTTCCGACCCCGCCCTCAACATAGCCTTCGAAATTATTGGTCGGCTTGCGCGGCACATACAACACCGCGCCGCCGGTCGTGTTGCGGCCGAACAGCGTGCCCTGCGGACCCGACAACACCTGAACATTCTCAAGATCGACCAGAAGGCCCGGTCCGCCCTGCAGGCCGAGATTGCTCGCGGCAATCAAAGGAACTTCGTTCAGGTAGATCTGAACCGCGGGCGACGACTGATACCCCGTCGCCTGACCGCGGATGGTGAAGCTTTGCGCCTCGCGCGACGACGTCCCCTGATTGCCGACCACCAGCGAAGGAACCGTTCCGTACAGATCCTGCGGTTCGTTGACGTCGAGCTGATCGAGCCGCTCTGACGAGAACGCGCTGATGACGATCGGCACGTCCTGCGCCCGCTCCTCGCGGCGCTGGGCAGTGACGATGATGTCGGCCTCACCGCCAGCATCAGCCGCACTCGCCTGCGGCGTCGCAGCGGCATCCGTGCCGGCGGGCGGCACAACATCGGTGCCACCCTGCCCTTGCGCGAACGCCGGCCCGCTGAAAACGGCAATGGCCACGCTTCCAAGCAGCGTCGCCCGTGTGAATCCCTTTTGCATCGGTGCCTCCCCCGTTTTTCTTATGCAGATGGATACAGACTCACCTGTAGTTTCTCCTGTTGTATATCGTATACAATCCGGCGCAAGCCGAAATATCGTTCCCCGACCCGATCGGCCAAGTTGAACGATGGGTGGGCAATTTGATGTGATCGGCCGTTATGGCAAGGCGATCTGCTCGCGAAGCTTCGTTGTCGCTAGGTGGACCGCCGACGTCAGCTCCAGTGGGTCAGCGGAATGCTTCCGCATGAGCCGCGCTCGTAAGCACAGGTGACAGGCGAAATCGCTGCCTATTGGCACATGATTCTTACACCCACGGCCGCGATCCGCTCCACCCCGCGATACGCTGCGCTCGCCAATTCCTCTCCGAAGACATCCGGATCGATTTCCTCTACAAGCATCGTCGCACCTGCCGCCGCACATTTCTCCGACAGGGCATCCAGCAACGGCGAACGTCCTTCAACAAAGGCTGCTCCCGTGTACAACACCATGGTCATGCCGGGACCGGCGCGGCCCAGCGCCTGCCGGACCCATTCGAGCGCCACTGCGCCGCCCATCAGGCCCCCTCCGTCCCGATAATCGCGGCCCGCTGGGTCCATGATGTAGGGCGGGTTGGCGATCACAAGGCCGGCGTTCTGGGGAAGCTGATCCGACTGCACCAACTCCGCGGCCACTCCAGCCGCCGCGGCGTTCACCGCCGCAAACCGCAGTGCGACGGGGTTGATGTCGATGAGCGTAACCTGGGGAGCACCGCAATATCGGGCAACAGCAATGCCACCGGCTCCGCTGCCGGCTCCCATGTCAATCACCCGCGTGAATGACCGAACTGTCGCCAGTTGTTGCTTCAGGAAGCGCGCGAAACGGTAGGTGTCAGGACCGAAGAATACTGCATCGCGGCCGGTCGTGGGATAGGCAGAGTGGATGAACAGCTGGTCATCGAGACTGGCTACCCTGATCCTGCTCACCAGCGACCCATCTGGCCCGGCGGCCACCATGTCAGCCCGTTCGAGCAGCGATAACAGCTTGGGATCAAGATCATTCCCGGTGAACGGCCTGTTCCAGCCAAAGATATCCCGCAATCCCGGAGGGCCGGCAGGTTCAAGTGCGAGGACTCGCGCGTGGGTCGCCGGTGTCACAGTCGTGAACTTGTAGTCCGCCAGTCGAAGCAAGTGCAGCAGTTCGACCAAAGCCGGTTCTGGCATGTGTTCAGCGTGTAATTCGATCTCGGGCCGACGTCAGGAATGCCGCCGCATTGCGTGCGAGCGACGGTCCCAAATAGCCCCCCTCCTGCACCAGCACCGTTGGGAGGCCCAGGTCCATGATCGTCTCGGCCATCTGGCGAAAGCCCCGCTCCGTCATCCCTGAAGCTGACAGCGGGTCATCCTGTGCTAGGTCAAGGCCCACTGATACGACAAGCGCCTGCGGTTTGAAGGCAATGACGGCGCGGACCCCTTCGTGGAAGCGCGCAAGAACATTCTCCTCGGACGCCCCCATCGGAACAGGCAGGTTCACATTCGCGCCCAGCCCTTCGCCCTCACCACGCTCATCTTCATAGCCCCAGAAGTGAACCGGATAGCTGTCGGGGTCCACGTGCAGCGAGCACACCAGCACATCCCCGCGTTCATAGAACATCTCCTGGCTGCCATTTCCAGCATGAGCATCAATGTCGAGGATCGCGATCTTTCCGAACTTTGCGGTCAAGTGCTGCGCAGCAATCGACGCATTGTTGAAGATGCAAACGCCGCACGCCGCGTCATATTTCGCATGATGGCCTGATGGACGGCACAGCGCATAGACCACCCGCTCGCCTTCGAGGACTCGCTCCGCCGCTTCGATCGCGGTCTGGCTGGACCAATAGGCGGATTCCCAGACATGATCATTCAGCGGGGTCGATGTATCGGTGGTATAATAGCCGAATTGTCCGAAGATCGATGCCGAAGGCCGCTGTCGCCCGCGCCCCGCATGGATATGCGGAATCGGCTCCGCATCGCCCGCCGCAGCGCGCCACCTTTCAGGAGCGTCTTTCCAAAAGTCCACATAGTCGGCACTGTGAACGGCCTTGATCGGCGCCTCGCCAAAATCCCGCGGCGGCAGGATTTCAAAGCCCGCTTCCAGCAGGGAATCCCTGATTAGAATGGCTCGAAGAGGCTGATCGGGATGCTCGGTGAAGGCTCCCCTGCGGAAATACCGCGACGGAGTGTACAGGGTTTGTCGTTCATCGAAGATAACATGCACTGATTTGGTTCCTGGCCGGGGTGGCGTTCATTAGCGCTGCGATTATCACGCTGACGGGCCACCCGCGTACGTTG
>CBFGZJ010000016.1:0-15394 GCA_965653215.1 uncultured Sphingomonas sp.
GCGGTTAGATTAGCGGGCGTCTGAAATCCAGATGTCCTTGAACTCGATCGGCTGGCCTTCGCTCTGCAGGGCGATATAGCCTTCGCCGATCACCAGATTGCCGCCTGCCGCGGCGATCAATGGCCGCGCAAGCTTGTCGGCGGGATCATATTCAACGCGGTCATATTCGAGAGCCGTGACCCCATCGACGCGCTGGATCACATGGCCGGTCGGAGAAACTCCAATCTCCAGATCGCGCCATGTTCCGTTCGGCGGAACGGGCACGGTCGAATTGACGCAATGGATCCTGGTCAGCTTGCCGGCGATGGTGATATGCGTTCCCGGCGTGCAGACATTGCCGTTGGTGCGCTTGTCCGTGCCCCGTCGGCCAAGCAGTTGCGCTTCTGCCGACACGGGAAAGGCCTGGTGTCGCGACATCGTTGATGGCGACTGCGCGAAGATCATCACCCCGCTGTTATACTCCGCGTAGAATGGCGTGCCCTTCAGAGGAGTGCCGACAATCCGGTATTTGAGCTTGAGCCGGAAGCTCTTGAACGGCCGGTTGTAGAACAGGTGGCCAAAGCGGCCGCGAAGCTCGCCATATCGATCATAGCCGACACGGATCGCGCCATCGGCAACCGTGAACGTCCCAATCGTATCTTCGCCGACCGGATAACCCGCAACCTTCGGTGTCCAGCCGGCCAGCGTGCGGCCATCGAAGATCGGCTGCCATCCCTCGTCCGTCCCTTTCGAAGGGGTTGCGCAAGCCCCAAGTCCACAAAGAACGGCCGCGACTGCGAGCGCCTGAACCCTCAATCCGAATGACATGAGCTGCCCCCCTCCCAAGCAATCAGCATCGCACTGTCGCGCGGCCGCGTTCAATCCTCAAGCAAGTTCGGATCGCGCAGCCCTTCGCCGATCGCGGCGCGGGCAAGTTCGGACTCACTGCTGGTGACCGGATAGGCGCAGTAGTCCGCCGCGTAGAAGGCGCTTGGCCGATGGTTGCCCGAGATCCCGATCCCGCCGAACGGAGCGTTGGACGGGGCGCCATTGGTCGGCTTGTTCCAATTAATCACCCCGGCGCGGACATTGGCCCAGAAGCGGTTGTACAGTTCCGGGCTGCCGCCGACGAGGCTCGCGCACAGGCCGAAGCGGGTGGCATTGGCCTCGTCGATCGCGGCATCAAAGTCCGCGACCCTGATCAGCTGCAGGACCGGCCCAAAAAATTCCACGTCAGGCCGCTCCCGGATATCCGTCACGTCCATCAGCGCCGGCATCAAGTAAGGTCGCTCTTGGTAGGGCCGATCGAGACGGCGGATCGTCCGCCCGCCCTTCATCATCAGTTCGACCCAATGCTCCTGGAGCTGATCGGCCGCCGCATTGTCGATCAGGGGACCCATGAAGGGCTGCGAATCGGCGTGGGGATGATCGACGATGATTCGGTCGATGAGCTTGCCGATGCGCTCGACCAGCTCCTCATGCTTGCCCTGTTCGACGATCAGGCGCCGGGCCGCGGTGCAGCGCTGGCCAGCCGAGAGATAGGCGGATTGAACAGCGATCGCCGCCGCGGCCTCAAGATCGGCGCAATCCCACACTACCAGCGGATTGTTGCCGCCCATCTCGAGCGCCAGGATCTTGTGCGGCATCTCGGCGAATTGGCGCGACAGAGCCAATCCAACCTTCGCGGAGCCAGTGAACAACAACCCGTCGATCCCCGGATCGGCGGCGAGCGTCCGCCCCTCCTCCGGCCCGCCCTGGACCAGCCGGACAACGCCGTCCGGGACCCCCGCCTCGCGCAACAGATCGACCAGAAAGGCGCCGCTGGCCGGAGTCTTTTCCGATGGCTTGAACACGACCGCATTGCCCGCAATCAGCGCCGGCACGATGTGACCGTTCGGCAGGTGTGCCGGGAAGTTATAGGGTCCGAGCACGGCGAGGACGCCATGCGGTTTGTGGCGAACCGCAACCTTGCTGCCGAGGGCGGCTTCCAGCCGGCGCTGCGGCGTACGCTCGGCGTAGGCGCTGACCGAGATATCGACCTTGTTGATCACGGCAATGACCTCGGTGGCGGACTCCCACAACGGCTTGCCGGTCTCGCGCGCGATCAGATCGGCGAACTCATCCTGCTTGGCACGGACCACATTGGCGAAGCGGCGAAGCGTCTCGATCCGGTAGGACAGCGACTGCGCCGCCCACGCCGGCCAGGCTTCGCGCGCCACCGCGATTGCCTCGGCCGGATCCCCGATGTCTCCGGCCCACAAGGTGGTTCCAGTCGCCGGCTCGATCGAGATCAAAGGGGCACGCATCGCGCCCTTGCCTAGTGGTTCAAGGGGTCCGGTCAAGCGCCCGTCCCACTGGCGAAGGCATCTCCCATCCGGCGGATCTGGTCGATCTTGGCATGGAACAGCGACCAGTCGTCGCGCTCCGCAATCGGCGCCCAGATCGCTTCGACCTCCTCGATGTGCATGCTGCAGGGATCGGCGTCATTCCAATAGGGATGCTCGCGGGCAGCAAGGCGCTCCCTACCGGAGAGGGCCGCTCGGAGTGGATCGAACGCCTCACCATAGGCTTCCTGCCCAGGATCGCGGCCGGCGCGCCAATCGAAGAACAGCCGGTCGATGGTGACCGTTCCGCCTTGCAGCGCCTCGATCAAGGCACGAGCGAGCGCGCGGTCTGCCTCCTCTTCTGCCGGGCCCACACCGAGCCGGTCGATCAACTTCCGCACCAGTGCAGCCTCAAACTGCTCACCCCAGGTGGAGAAAATCTCGACCAGCCGATCGCGCTCGCTGATCAGCGTCAGCGCTCCGGCAAGCTGAGCAAGGTCCCACTGAATTGCTTCCGGCTGGCGACCAAAGCAATAAAGGCCGCTATGGTCGAAATAGGCGGCGGTGAAGCCCAGTTCCCACGTGGGGGTGAAGCGCCAAGGGCCATAGTCGAAGCTTTCGCCGGTGATCGCGATATTGTCGCTGTTCAGCACGCCATGAACGAAGCCGGCCGCGAGATAGCTCGCCGCGAGCGAGGCTGTTGAAGCGGTCACGCGCTCAAGCAGCCGAAGGCCATTCTCCGCGTCCTCATTGCCCGAGCGGTCGCCATAGAGATGGCCCAGGCAATAGCGCGTCAACTTGGCGATATTGTCGCGGTCGTTGAAGAAGGCGAGCCGCTGAAAGCTGCCGATGCGAATATGACCATGACTAAGGCGGGTTAAGACTGAAGAGCGGGTCGGCGACGGTTCATCGCCGCGCACCAGATCTTCCCCGGTCTCGAACAAGGCGAATGTCTTGGACGTGCTGACTCCCAGCGCCTCCAGCATCTCGGTGGCGAGCACTTCGCGAACACCGCCCTTCAGAGTCAGGCGCCCGTCCCCCATCCTGCTCCACGGGGTTTGCCCGGAGCCTTTGGTACCAAGGTCGAGCAGGCGATCATCGCCATCCCGCAGCTGAGCGAACAGGAAACCCCGCCCATCGCCTAGATCCGGATTGTAGGAGCGAAACTGATGGCCGTGATAGCGCAGGGCGAGCGGCTTCGTGAGGTTCTGCGTCAACGGCTCGAACCGGCAGAAGTGAGCCGCCTGCCCCGCTTCGTCGAGAGTGCCAAGCCCAACGCGTTCGGCCCAACGCCTGTTGAAGAAGCGCGGGATCTGAAGAGGGAACGGCGCCGGGTCGACTTCGTCGTAGAAGTCGGGTCCAAGCTCGAGGATCCTGGGATCCGGACGGTAAGCAACCATCATCGGTGAAAGCTGGAGCGTCCCACGGGGTTCCGCTAGGCATCCCGGCGAACCGACGCAAGGGGACGGTCATGGGTGGCGGAGCAAGCTGGGTCGAAGGCTTCTGGACCGTTCCTGACGGGCTTCGCCTCCACTATCGTAATTATGCCGGACCGTCCGACCAGCCGCCGATCCTGTGCCTTCCGGGTCTGACTCGCAACGCGCGCGACTTTGAGGCGCTTGCCGACGCCTTTGCCGGGCAATGGCGCGTGCTGGCGATCGATTTCCGCGGCCGGGGTCTCAGTGACTACGACCCGCAGCCGGAGCGCTACACCCCCCTCAGCTACGCCGACGACACGATCCGGCTGCTTGACGAGCTTGGGATCGAGCGGGCGGTTTTCGTCGGCACCTCGCTTGGCGGCATTGTGACCATGTTGGTCGCCGCGACTCAGCCGCATCGGATTGCCGGAGCATTGCTCAACGACGTCGGTCCGAAACTTGGCCGAAGCGCACTGGACCGGATTCGTGCGTATGTCGGGAAGCCCCTGGAGGCATCCAGCTGGGAGGAAGCAGCGGCAGCGACCCAGAGCAACAATGCCGCTGCCTTCCCGACCTACAGCGCCGCCGAATGGCTTCGGATGGCGCACCGGACATGCCGCGAGGACCAGGGCGTAATCCGCTTCGACTATGACATGGCAATCGCCAACAATTTCGCGCGCGATCCGGGCGAGCCGCCGGATAGCTGGCCGCTGGTGGACGCGATGGCCGGACTTCCGGTAACCCTGCTGCGCGGCGAAATCAGCGACCTGCTGAGCGCGGAGGTTGCTCAGCGGATGATCGACCGGATGCCCCGCGCAGAGTTGGCAATCGTTCCGGCGACCGGCCACGCGCCAACCTTTGATGAGCCGGAGGCCCTTGCCGCCGTTGAACAGCTGCTGGCGAGGATTTCCTAGGCGCTGATCCGCCGCAGCTTGTCGAGCGCGACCGCATCGCCCTCTTCCGGTGCGATCGTGCCCGCGAACGCACCTTGGCGGTCGAACAAAAGAACCGTTGCGGTATGATCGACCGTATAGTCTCCGCCCGGTTGGGCAACCTTCTCAGAAAAGATGCCGTACTGCTTCTTGACCTGCTCAATCTGCTGAGGCGTACCCGTCAGCCCCACCACCGGGCTATCGAACAGAGCAGCATATTTCCCAACGTCAGCGGGTGTGTCCCGCTCGGGATCGACACTCACAAACAGAATCGTGAACGCGTCCGCCCCTTTGCCCATCGTGTTGCGGAGCCGGACCAGGCGAGCGAGCGTGGTCGGGCAAACGTCCGGGCAATGGGTGAAGCCAAAGAAGATCGCGTAAGGCTTGCCGGCAAGCTGAGTGGTCGAGAATGGCTTGGCGGTGGAGTCAGTGAGGGTGAACGGCCCACCGATGCCGAGGGTCTGTCCGGCCGGAGCCAGCTCTGGCTCGTTTCGCAAAAAAAGCAAACCGGCGAACCCGATCAGCGCGAGTCCGACTAGGACCCACAGCAAGATGCGGATGCGCCGCACCGGATTAGTGGTGGGCATGAGCGTCAGCCGCGGCTGTGGCCGGCCGGACTTCGAACACCACCCGCTGCTTGCCCGCCCGCACGAACTGCAGTTCGACCGGGACTCGCTGTCCGGCCCTAAGCCGTCCGGACAGATTGGTCAGCATCAGGTGCGTTCCCCCGGACTTCAGCGCGACCGGCTTTCCAGTCGGCAGCGGGAGACCTTGCGGGAGTGCTCGCATCCGCATGATCCCGCCGTCCATGGTCATGCTGTGGATCTGGACCTTGCCAAGATCGCTTCGCCCGCCGAGCAGCCGGTCGGGGGCACCCCCGTTCAGCAGCGTGACATAGCCGGCGGCAGCCGTCTGGCCGGGCGCGGTCTCCCGGATCCAGGCGCCGGTTGCCGATACTGGAGATTGGGCTTGAGCGGCGGCCGGAACCGCAAGCAGTGCGAGCAGGAACAGATTAGGCTTCACGAGCAACTGGCCTCGCTGGTTCGAATGTGAAGGGCGGTAGCTGATTCATCCCTTCTCTCAAGAGCTTGCTCCAGCGAGCAGATAGTTCGTTGAAATAGGGATCATTGCGCTCGATCCGCTGCGCGTGGTCGATGCGATACTGATCACGCTCGATCGTCACAAGATCGAGCGGCAGGTCGACCGCAATATTGGCGCGGATGGTGCTGTCGAACGACAGCATCAGCATCCGGATCGCCTCCTCGAAACTCATCTTCGGGTCATAGCCGCGGACGAGGATCGGGCGGCCATATTTTGTCTCGCCGATCTGAAAGAAGGGGGAGTCGTCGGTCGCCTCGATGAAATTCCCTTCCGGATAGACGAGGAACAGCCGTGGATCCTGTCCCTTGATCTGGCCGCCAAGGATCAAAGAGGCGGAGAAGGATGCGTCATGTTCATGACCGGCCCAGTCATGCTTGCGGATCACGTCGCGCAGCGTGTCACCGACGACATTGGCGATCTGGTACATCGATGGCGCAGTCAGGATCGAGGGGCTGCGATCCTTGGGCGCTTTGACGCGTTCCTTAAGAAGATTGATAACCGCCTGCGTGGTCGCCAGATTTCCGGCCGACAGCAGGACGATTGCCCGCTCTCCCGGAACTTCCACCACCTGCACCTTGCGCGCTTGTGACACGTCGTCCACGCCCGCATTTGTGCGCGTGTCGGCCATGAACACCAGGCCGCGGTCGAGCCGCATGGCTACACAATAGGTCATAGTGCTCCGCAACGATTATTGCTGGACCTGCACATCCACCGAAAGGGACTCGCCCTCCCCGCCAACGCGCATCCCGATCACCGGTGCCGCGTCACGGTAGTCGAGTCCAGTCGCGACCCGCACATAGCGCTCATCGGGTGAATGGCCATTGGAAATGTCGAACCCGATCCAGCCGACACCGTCGACATGGACCTCCGCCCAGGCATGGGTCGCATCCTGCCCGACCCTGTCGTTGAGCATCAGGTAGCCGGAGATGTAGCGGGCCGGAAAGCCGAGCAGGCGTGCGGCGGAGATGTAGGCATGCGCATGGTCCTGACAGACACCGGTACCGGCGGCGAGCGCCTGCTCAGCAGTCGTCTCGGGCGAGGTTTGGCCAGGCTGATAGGCGATGGCTTCCCGAACCCGCTCGGACAGGTGATGGGCCAACGCAATCCTGTCACCGGAAAAGCCATTCATCGAGCGAGCGAGAGTCTTCAGGCCCCTGCCTGGCTGGCTGATCGGCGTTGAGCGAAGGAAATACCACAGTGGAAGATAGCCTGCGTGCGGTCCGACGATGCCGTCGCGGCTGCTGATCTCCACGGTTCCAAAGCAGCGAATGACGATCTCGCTGGTATTCGGCTCGATCGAGATCAGGTCGACCTTGTTCAGGTGATGGTCATTGAAGTGAACTTCCCTGCGACCGCCCTCCACCTCGATCTGCCAGTCCTCCACGATCTGGCCGATGCGGTCCTTGGGCGTAAGGCGCAGCTGCTGGAGTCCATGCTGCACCGGGCTGGCGTAGCGGTAGCGCGTTTCATGCTCGACCCGCAGCCTCATTGCTCCGGCTCAAAGCGGTAATCACGCTCGATCGCGGATGCGAGCGCATTGTTGGCAATGAGAAAGTCTCCAACGAACTCATGCAGGCCGTCGGCGAAAATCCGCTCCATCGGCTCACTGAAGCAACGGCCCTGGACGTCTCCCGCCATTGCGTGACAAGGAGGCGCTGCTCCGTACGCATCCTCAAGCGCAGCCAGCTTTGCCTGGATACGCGCGTAACAAAAGGCGAGGCTGCGCGGCATTTGTTCGTTGAGGATCAAATATCGCGCAACGCTCATCGCCGAGATCTCACTGCCGTGCTGCCAGCGGAACGAGCGATAGGCCGAGACAGAGCGAAGGATCGTCTCCCACTGAATGATGTCGATCGGCGAGCCGACCGCGGACACGGATGGGAGCAGCAGGTAATATTTGACGTCAAGCAGACGGGCGGTGTTGTCCGCGCGCTCGATGTGCAGGCCAAGCTCCTGGAAAAAGTAGATGTCATTGCGGAGCATGGTGTTGATCGCGGCCCCGCGGACCACCGAATTATATTTACGGACGGCGGCGATCAGCGCCGGTACCTCGCGTTCCCGAACGCGAGAGTTCCAGCTGTCGAACTCCATCCAGCCTTCATTGATAGCTTCCCAAACTTCACGGGTGAGTGCCGTCCGGACCCGCCGCGCATTGTCCCGTGCGATCTTGATCGTGGCGAGGATGCTTCCCGGGTTGGACCGGTCGAGCAGGAGATAATCGACCAGTCGGGTAGTCGTATACTCATTGCCATGCTTTGCGTTGAAACCAGCGAGCTGACCCGTCGTGGTCAGAATGGAGGTCCATTCATTGGCTGCCGACGAAGCGCGGGTGAGCGCGATCAGGAACCCGGCCGATAGCAGGCGAGCCGTCGCTTCGGCCCGCTCCAGATAGCGGTTCATCCAGAAGATGCCGGAGGCGGTGCGTCCGAGCATCAATCGTCCAGCACCCACGTGTCCTTGGTCCCGCCGCCCTGGCTGGAGTTCACCACCAGCGACCCTTCAGTCATGGCCACGCGCGTGAGCCCGCCCGGAACAATGTCCACCCCGTCCGGCGAGACGAGGATGAAAGGACGGAGATCGACGTGCCGCGGAGCGAGCCCGCGCTTGCTGAAAATCGGTACTGTCGATAGTGCCAAGGTAGGCTGAGCGATGTAATTGTCGGGCTTGGCCTCAAGCTTGGCGCGGAACGAAGCCAGTTCCTTGCGGCTGGCAGCGGGACCGATCAGCATTCCATAGCCGCCCGAGCCATGCACTTCCTTGACCACCAGCTCGGCCAGATGATCGAGGACGTAGCTCAGCTGATCGGGCTCGGAGCAGCGCCACGTCTCCACATTGTCGAGCAACGGGGATTCGCCTGTGTAAAAGCGGATGATCTCCGGCATGTAGCTGTACAGTGCCTTGTCGTCGGCGATCCCCGTGCCTGGCGCGTTGGCCAAGGTAATCCCGCCGGCGCGGTAGACGTCGAACAGCCCTGCTATCCCGATCACGGACTCTGTCCGGAAGTTCAGCGGATCGATCCAGTCGTCATCAATCCGCCGGTACAGCACGTCGATCGGCTGGTAGCCTCGCGTTGTCCGCATCGCGATGCGGCCATCGATCAGACGCAGGTCGTGCGCCTCGACCAGCTCGACACCCATCTGCTCGGCAAGGAAGCTATGTTCGAAATAGGCCGAGTTGAAGCTGCCCGGAGTAAGAACCGCAATGGTTGGCGACCCATCGCATGCGGGCGGAGCGCAGGCCGCGAGCGAGCGGCGCAGGCGCTGAGGATAATCGGAGATCGGTTGCACCGGAATTCGGCTGAACAGCTCCGGAAACATCTGCAGCATCGTTTCCCGATTCTCGAGCATATAGCTGACGCCCGACGGGGTGCGCGCATTGTCCTCCAGCACCATGAAGCGGTCCGGACCGGTGCGCACCAGGTCGATCCCGACCACATGGGTGTAAACGCCGGCCGGCGGGACGACCCCAGCCATCTGCGGAAGAAAGGCGCTGTTTCGCGCCACGAGCTCCTGCGGCAGCTTGCCCGCGCGCAAAATCTCCTGGCGGTGATAAAGGTCGTACAACAGGGCGTTGATGGCCCTCACCCGCTGCTCGATCCCGCGGGCGAGGCGCCGCCACTCGGATGCCGACAGAATGCGGGGAATGATGTCGAACGGGATCAGCCGTTCGTCGCTGTCGGATTCTCCGTAAACGTTGAAGGTAATCCCGACGCGGCGGAAGAATGTCTCCGCCTGCTCCGCCTTGCTTTTCAGATGCTCGCTATTCTCTTGGTCGATCCACCGGCGAAACTCGGCGTATGCGGGCCTTGGCTCGCCGCCGCTTTCGTCGAGCATCTCGTCGAACATCGCCGCTCCTGATCGTACCAACGCATCTTGGCAGATGTTTTGTGCGGCGCAACATGCTTAGGCCCGTTGACGAAATCCTTACGACTCCCTTATACAGAACGACCAATGTCGAACGCGAACGCCTTGCCGATGATGCTCCAGCCGCTCTGCGGCCGGCTCTCGGCGTGCGCTCTTGTAGCAGTAGCGAAGGTAGCAAACCCGCAGCTTGGGGGTGTGCCCGGCTCTGCCTGACGACCGATCTACAAACCGGTTCTGAAGTTAGACCCCGCCCCCACCAGGAGGCGGGGTTTTTTATTGCGTGTTGGCGAAGTGACAGGAGGAAAGAATGTGTGAGATGGCGATCGAATTTGAACCCACCGACAATGTCATGCCCCGGGTTCTCGAGCGGATTGAAGATCATGGCTTCGTCCTGCGCGGTCTGAAGCTGATCCCGGCCAATCCGACCGGGCGATCGATGCTGCAGATCGACCTCGGCGGCTGGAACGAATGGGATGATTTGCGGGCGCTTGAGCAGGGCCTGTCCAGCCTCGACCCCTCGATCCGCGTGATCCAGCTCGCAACCGGTGCCACCGCCACCGCTT
This sequence comes from uncultured Sphingomonas sp., assembly GCA_965653215.1. Classification (GTDB taxonomy): domain Bacteria; phylum Pseudomonadota; class Alphaproteobacteria; order Sphingomonadales; family Sphingomonadaceae; genus Sphingomicrobium. The sequence goes on from CBFGZJ010000016.1 coordinate 10,181, forward strand.
GATAGCCGGTCGACCAGTCGGCGCCAGCCCGCTGCTCGGGCGGCCTGCTCCTCCCGCGCTCAGCCCGCGCGGGCGGTTCCCGCCCACGGCTCGGTTCATCGTTCAAATCGGGGCGGTGGGCCGAACTCATCGGTCCCGTTCCCTTCGCGACTCGGAACGATGAAGCGGCTTTACCGTTACGCTGCGGTGACGTGTGGGGTCAGTTCGTTGCAATCCGCACATGTCCGTAGTTCCTCTGTAGGAGAATCGATGATGCGAAAGTCACTTTTGACGATTGCCATCGTGAGTTCGGTATCGCTCAGCGCTTGCGCAACGGACAGCCAAACGGCTGGTGACATCGCTCAAGGTGCGGCAATCGGCGGCGTTGCCGGTACTGCGGTCGGCGCAGTTGTTCCCGGGGTCAGCGTGGTCGAAGGTGCGGTTGCGGGCGCAGCGATTGGCGGACTTGGCGGCGCAATCTGGTCTGACCAGAACAATGATGGCCGGGTCGACGGCTACGTCCAGAATGGCCAATATTATTCTGGAGCCCCATCCGGCTATGATCCGACGCTGCAGCGCGTAGTAACCGGTGCAGCCGGTGGCGCGGCGCTCGGAGCAGTCGCAGGTGCCGTCCTGCCGGGTGTTGGCCTGCTTGAAGGCGCTGTCGTCGGAGCTGCCGTCGGCGGACTTGCCGGCGCAATCTGGGCCGACAACAACAGCGATGGCCGCGTTGACGGCTATGTCCAGAATGGCCAGTACTATCCGGGTGAACCCGCCCCCAGCTCAGCGCCCGCTCCAGTTCCGACCGGAGAACGCGGCTAATTCGGAGATGACGTGACGAGTAGGCGTATTTCGCGCACCGGCCCAGAGCGGCTGGTGCGCGCATTCTTCCATGTCACAGGGGCCGCTGCCACAGCGGCCCTTTTTCCAATTGCGCCCGCGGCCAGCGCACCGCCGCACCAACAACTCCGTCAGGACCAACGGCAGGAAGTGGCTGATTTCTATGCCTCCCGGCAGGGGCGCCTGCTGTGGTTCGGAAAGGCGGGACGGCAGGCCGACTTGCTGTTCGAGCTTTTGAACACGGCCGCGATCGACGGCCTTGACCGCCGCCGCTACCGGGTCACGTCACTTGATCGTGCGATCCGCGCCGCGCGGACCGGTAGGCCCGAGGCAGCTCGCCGGGCCGACCTGCTGCTGAGCCAAGCGCTTGTCGACTATGTACAGGACCTGCGCCGGCCCGGTCCCGACATTGGAATCATCTACGTTGACCCAGAGCTGAGGCCGAAGCCGCCTTCCCCGCGTGCCATTCTCGCTGAGGCTGCCGCCGCGCCGTCGCTTGAGCGCCACATCGCGACGATGGGGTGGATGCATCCGCTCTACGGGCAAATCCGGACCGCGCTGATGACAGGTCGCAACTGGCCACGGGACCATTATCAGCGTCTCCAGCTCAGTCTTGAGCGTGCTCGTGAGCTGCCACCCGCTCGGGTCCGGCACGTGCTGGTCAACATCCCCGCCCAACAACTGTTCATGTACCAGGACGGCGAGGTTGCGGATTCAATGCGCGTGGTTGTGGGAAAGCCCAAGTATCCGACGCCAATGATGAGCGCGATCATCCGCTACGCCGCGCTTAATCCATACTGGAACGTGCCCGCGGACCTCGCGGCAGAACGAGTCGCTCCCAATGTACTAAAATCGGGGCTCTCTTATCTGCGCACCCAGCGCTATCAACTGCTCGCGCCCTCGGCGACGGGCTATGAGGTGATAGATCCCACCACCGTCGACTGGGCTGCGGTCGCGAACGGCACAAGCCAGGTCTATCTGCGCCAGCTCCCCGGCCCGGCCAACGCCATGGGACGGATGAAATTTATGTTCCCCAACGCGCAGGGCGTCTACCTCCACGACACTCCTGACAGGAAGTTGCTGAACGAGGCATCGCGTCTGTTCAGCGGCGGTTGCGTCCGCCTGGAACATGCGCCGAAGCTGGGACAATGGCTGTTTGGAAGTCCGTTACGGCCGGATGGTGCTGGGCCAGAACAGAAGGTGCCGCTGAACAATCCTACTCCAGTTTATCTCACTTATCTGACAGCAGTCCCGAGCGGCAGCGACTTTGCCTTCTACGACGACATCTATGGGCGCGACGCCGCACGCTTGGCGCAATTGGGCAACGATAAAGGCACGATCGCATCCCGCTAGGTCAGCCCGGCTGCCACGTCGCGGTATAGACGATCTCCTGAGCGATCGGCCGGCCGCGAGAATCCCGAGCGGGCCGAAACCACAGCCGCTGTTCGACGACGCGGCACAGATTTCCGTCGACGATGGTGTCCCCGCTCGATCGAACCACCTTGCACGAGGTGGCTGAGCCGTCCGGAAGAACTCGCAGCGCCAGGGAAGCGATCCCCGAACGCTGGCGTCCGGCAGCGATCTGGCGATAATCGCGGTCGGTCAGGTTGCGGATTAGCCGGACCGGAACCTCGCCTCCGCCTGATCCGGTGCCACTCCCTCCGGTTCCGCCGCCGCCGAAGCCACTCCCCTGCCCGCCCGCGCCGGTTCCGGGTCCCGGAACATCCGCCGCCCCGGCGGTCCGATCCAGTCCTTCCGGCCCACGCACCTGAGCAACATTGACCGGCGGGGGTGTCGGCAGCACGATCCGCGGCGGGGGCGCGATGATCGGCGTCGGCTTCGAACGGATGTTGGCCGGAGCCGCTTCGTCTTCAGGCGCGGACCGCTCATCCGGGGTTGACGGCCGCTCCTGCTGTAGCACGGGGGGCTGTGGCTCGATGATCTCGAAGATTTTCAAGACTTCCGGCGACTGGCCTGCGACTTGCACCGCGAAACCGCTGAGGATCAGCGCCCCCAAACCAGCGTGAACCAGAGCTGCGGCCATCAATGCTGCCGCGCGATCCTGTCCAACGGTTCCGCGATACTGTGACACTGGCAGGCCTCGACTGGTCAAACGCTTGTCGAGGCGCGAAGGTGTCACTCCTTCAGGCCCGAGACTTCACCGCTCATGGCTGCCTTCCGGTACATTGAAGGCGCAACCCCGAGCCACTCCCGGAAGGCCCGCCGAAACGCATCGGAATCGCAATAATCAAGCCGGCAGGCGATATCTTCGATCGAAAGGGATGAATCGCGCAGCAGATCGAGCGCCACCTCCCGTCTGCAGCTATCCTTCACTTCGCGATAGTTCGTGCCTTCACGGGCGAGGCGCCGGCGCAGCGTCGCCGAGCTTCCTCCCATCGCGGCAACGATCTGGTCGAACGAGGGCAGACGACTTGCCTGACGCAATTGTTTGAGGGCGAGACGCCGGACCTGCGTGACCGCCGCTTCCTCGCCGATATCGAGGCCTTGACCGTCAAACAGAAAGCTCCCTGGCGGAGGATTATCGAATTGGTCGACAGGGCGCACGACAGGATAATCCAGAAAGGCGGTCGGAAACTGGAAACCCGTCCACCCGCGGTCGAGCGCAAGCGGGAACGGGAGTTCAGGCAATTGCAGCGCGGCAAATTCCTGCGGCGGATGATCAAGGCCGATCCCTGTAATCGGAATTGTTCGATTGATGATCCAGCTGAACAGATTGTGGATCGAGGCCACACCATAGAGGTCCAGCACGCAGCCCATTGGCGAGGGTGCGGGGCGCATCGCGTCGAGGTGGAGCTCGGCAACTTCACCCCGCGTGCGCAAGCTCATCCGCCCGCAGCGCCAGTCGATCGCTTCGAAACAGTCTACGCAGTGAAGGACGGATTCGCGCAATGTGCGAGCACTGGAAATACCGTAGCGGATCACCCGCCAGTCGGCGGCGCGCAACGGCGAGCGGCCCGATCGACGATTATCCTCAGCGGCAAAGTGGATGACCGCTCGCCCCGTAAGCCGGGCAAGCTCGACCAGCGGCATTCCGCGCAGCCCCCCGCTCGCAAGGAATTTTTGAGTCAGCGGAGAGTTGAGTGACCTGAGCAGAGGTTCAAGGCTGCCGAACTGTCGCGCATAGAGGTCGAGCGCCGCTGCCGCCAGCCGTTCTCCCAACAACCACTCGCCATAATGCTTCACGCAAAGCTCTTCCCGGACCGAACCGCGAACCGACCCCATGATACTGCTCAATATCTCTTTTGCAACGCGAGGCAAGAAATGGCTCAATGCCTTGATAACCGGACAACAAATGCAGGGTTAGTCTTAAACAGATGATTGAAAATGGGGTGGAAGGAAATGTTGAGTTAAGTCACAAGGCCGCCGAAGTGCCGCGCGGTGAAGGAAGACGGCACCTGGAGAGAGGTATGACCGCACGGCTAAAAGCTGTTTCGCGCCGGCACGCGGCAGGGGTCCTGACTGCGCTTGGGGCCACTGCGCTGATCGCTGCCGATGCTCCAACTGGTGGTGAGCCCGGCGTCTACGCGTTCGCACTCAGCAACATTTTCATCGCCAGTTCGGGGGACGCCGGTGAGTGCCCGATCGTGGCCGACGGGGGGATCGAAACCTTCTTCAAGATGCTCCCGCCGGAAGAGCGGGCAAAATATGCCAAACCGGGCAAACCGGACGAGATCGAGCAGTCGAAGCGCGGCCCGCTCGAACTGGCGATGAACAAGCATTTTGGGTTCATGCGAGTTGCGATCAAAGGCGGCGGACCGGGCGGGCGTCAAGGAAAGGCCGTCCTTCCGCCGGGAGTGTCGCCGAATGATCCGATCACGCCAGAGCAGGCGATTCAGATCGGCGCCTTGAACGGGTTCCCGAAGGGCCGCGGCCGTCTCGCCTTCTCCAACCTGACGGTGGCTTATAGCGCCTGCACCAACCCCGAGGATTTCCCGTCGCTTGCCGAGGGGTTTCGCACTTATGATGGGCCGGTGGCGCCAGGGATCGACCTCGACGGCAAGGTCGGGAAGGAAGACTTTGCTGGGCTGGACGGCAAGAAAGGCGTCGATAATCAGCTCTGGCGAGCGGTCGGGTGCGTGCAATCGTTCCGAGAAAACGGCGACCCTGAACACGCCAGGAAGACCTTCGTCTCGGCGCGCGCGCCGACGCTGATCGAGCTGCGCGGGGTCGACAATCTTCAGAATGATCCGGACGTGCGGGTCCACATTTACGGGGGAGCGGATCCAGTCACACGCGACGGCCGCAACGAGGCCCTGGCGAAGGCGAGCTTCAAGCTTGACGGCGATCCGTCCCTCCGTTCGTCGACCCGCGGCAAGATCGTCAACGGGGTCCTGACCACCGATCCGGTCGATGTGCGGCTGTGTCAGGTCGAGG
>CBFGZJ010000017.1:0-15068 GCA_965653215.1 uncultured Sphingomonas sp.
CGCTGCGGATGATCAGGTTCCAGCCGGGCTCTGTGCCGACCGCGCGATAGATGATCGGTCCGGCCTGGGCGACCTCCGGCAGCGGCGCCGCAGCCGACGCGAGGTCCGCCTGATCGGCTTCTGCTGTGAGATTTTCGGACTCCGGGCCGACCGCTGCCGCGGCGGCATCTTCATCGCTGAGCCGGTCCGACGGCTTGCCGGAACAGGCGGCGAGCAGAAGGAGCAAACACAGGCTAGGGGACGCTGCTCGCATGGCGTGACGAGAAGTCTCCTGCCGGCGAACCTGTGTCAAGCGCGCCAGCTTGCGCGGACCTGAAAGGCCATGACGGCCGCTGCCACGGCTGCATTCAAGCTGTCAGCGCGGCCCGCCATCGGGATTTTTACCAGCAAGTCGCATTCCCGCTCATAAGCTTCCGGAAGCCCCGCCTGCTCGTTGCCGATCAGCAGGAAGCAGGGCTGCTCATAGCGCGGGGTCAGATAGTCGTGATCCGTGTTGAGGCTCGTTCCGACTAGCTGGGCAGGGCTGGATCGCAGCCACGGCAGGAACTCACCCCATGGCGCGGTCACGATCTGTTGGGTGAAGACCGCGCCCATCGACGCTCGCACTGCCTCGACCGAAAATGGATCGGCGCAATCGTCGATCAGGATCAGCCCGCCCGCGCCGACGGCATCGCCGGTCCGCAGGATCGTTCCAATGTTACCGGGGTCGCGCAGCGCCTGAGCTGCGATCCACAGCGGAGCGGTGACGCGATCGATCGCCTCGAGGCTGGTCAGGGGCTGCCGATAGGCGCCGAGCAGCATCTGCGGATTATCCTTGCCCGACATTTTCGAGAGAATGTCCGGGCTGGTCTCGATCACCTCGCCGCCGGCCGCTTCGGTCGCGGTGATGATCTCGCTGGTGAGGGGGTGAATGCCTCCCGCCGCCGAATAAGCAAGGATTTCCGGCAAGCGCCGGCTGTCGCGCGCCTCGGTGATGATTCGCAGTCCCTCCGCCAGGAACAGCCCCTCTGCTCGCCGTGTCTTCTTGTCGCGGAGCGAGCGCAGCCGCTTGACGGTCGCGTTGGAAAAGGCGGTGACTTGGCGGGGCATGGGCTAAGCCGTCATTGCGAGGAGCGCGCGACGAAGCAATCCACTATCACCGCTGCGCCACTGGATTGCTTCGCTTCGCTCGCAATGACGAGATCACTAATCCTCGCCGAAGCGATCCTCGATCAAGGCGATGATCTGGTCGAGACTGGCATGGGCCTGTTCGCCATGGGCGTGCACCGTGATCACGTCGCCCATCGCGGCGCCGAGCATCATCAGCCCCATGATCGACGTCCCGCAGACCTTGCTGCCGTCCTTTTCGACTTCGATCCTGGCGTCGAGGTTGCTGACCAGATTGACCAGCTTGGCGCTGGCCCGGGCGTGCAATCCGCGGCGATTGGAAATCCGCACTTCCCGAGTGAGACCACTCACGCGGCGGCTTCCCCGAAGACGTCCGAGGCCACCGAGATATATTTTCGTCCCGCATCGCGGGCCGCCGCAGCGGCGGCTCCGACCGCCATCGTCTTGCGGGCGCTTTCAAGGCGGATCAACATCGGCAGGTTCACCCCAGCAATCACCTCGATTTCATCGCTTTTCATTAGCGAGATCGCAAGGTTCGAGGGCGTGCCGCCAAACAGATCGGTCAGGATGATGACTCCATCGCCCTGGTGGACCCGGGTAATCGCGTCGGCGATGTCCTTGCGCCGCGCCTCCATGTCGTCGTCGGGGCCGATACACACGGCTTCGATGGCGTCCTGCGGGCCGACCACATGCTCCATGGCTCGGATGAACTCCAGCGCGAGCTGGCCGTGAGTCACCAAAATCAACCCGATCATTCACTCATCCGCCAACTGGTTCTCGCCAACCCCGCGCGCTTGTTCGCGGCGCAGAGGCTTGTGCTGCAAGGAGAGATCCCGGTGACGCACATTGGGAGAATAGCCCGCCGCGCGCAACCTTGACGCCATCGCCTCTGCCGCCGCGACCGACCGGTGGCGGCCGCCCGTACAGCCGAACGCTACCGTCAGATAGCTCTTGCCCGCGCGCCAGTAGCGCGGGATCAGGTCGAGCAAAAGAGCTTCGATGTGCCCGAGCGTGGGTTCCCAAGCTGGGTCCTTCGAACAATGGCCCGAAACCGGCTCGTCGAGACCGGTCAGGTTACGCAATTCCGGCACCCAGTGCGGATTATCGATGAACCGCATGTCGAACAGCAGGTCGGCGGTCCGTGCGACTCCGCGGGCATAGCTGAACGAGGCGATGGTCAGCACCGGCTGCCCCTCGTCGGGAGAGTAGCGCCGCCGAAGCTCGTCGCGCAGCTCGACCGGGGTCATGTCGGTGGTATCGAGCACGCTCTCGGCCGAGGCCCGGGTCAGGGCCAATCTTTCCCGTTCCTGCGCGATTCCTTCTTCGGCCGGGCTGGTGAGCGCCAGCGGGTGCCGGCGGCGGGTGGCGTCGAAGCGGCGGATGAGTTCGCTATCGCCGCAGTCGAGGTAAAGAATCTCCGCTTGGACTTGCTCGAGACCGCGCACGGCTTGGACAAGAGCGCCAGGTTCGAACCCGCGGCTCCGCACATCCATGCCAACCGCAAGCGGGGCGTCCGATGAAGCGGTCGCGACGAACCGGCCGAGCAATCCCACCGGAAGATTGTCGACACAGTCCCAGCCCATGTCCTCCAATGCGTCGAGCGCGGTCGACTTGCCCGCTCCGGACATGCCGGTGACGAGCAGCAGGCGCGGCAATCGCCGCGCGTCGCTCATCGCGCCGGCAATCCCAGACGATTGAGCGCCAGGGAGACCTTTGACGGAGCCGATGCGGTCATTGCATCGATACTGATCAGCGGCACTCCGGTTCCGAGGATGCGACGTTCCCGCGAATCATCCGGCATGCGCTGGATATCGCTGGTCAACTCGACAAACAGGCTGACCGGGACATCACTGACCCGCGGCACCTCGAAAATGCCGATCCCGCGGATTTCGAGTTTCCCGGCGATCGTTGGCGGAGCATTGGCGATCAGCCGCTCGCCATCCTTGCTGATCATCGTCTGATCATCACTGACGAGGGTGAAGCCACGGTCGAGCAGCCGCAGCGCAAGGTCGGATTTGCCCGACCCTGAGGGTCCGGCGATAACCACTGCCCGGCCGTCCATTGCCACTGTGCTGGCGTGCAGCGTTTCAGACGACAGCCGCGAGTTCATCGCGCAGCCGCCGGCAAACGAATGATGAAGCGTGCGCCCGATGGCGCGTCATCCCGGTCCTGCACGTCGATCTCCCCGTCATGGCCTTTGACGATCGCGCGGGCGATCGCAAGGCCGAGCCCCGAATGGCGGCCGAAACTCTCGGCTCCAGGGCGTACTGAGTGAAATCGGTTAAAGATCGCTTCACGAGCCTCATTGGGCACGCCAGGCCCTTCATCATCGACGCGGAGGCGGACCTCGTCGCCGACCCGAACTACGGCGACTTCGACCAGCCCGCCAGCCGGAGTGAAGCTGATCGCATTGTCGACGATATTGTCGATCGCGCGGGTCAACCGGCCGGCCTTGCCCATGACCTTGGCACTGGCGCGGCGAGGGCGGGCAAAGGCGATTCTGACCTGTCGTTCGGCGGCCCGCTCTTCCCAGTGGCGGACACGCGATTCGATCAGCGCCCCAAGATCGACCGGCTTGAACAGGGCGCGCGCAAGCTCCGCATCCGTTCGGGCCGCTTCGCCGATATCGGCGATCAGCCGGTCGAGCCGCACTGAATCGTCACGAATGACGTCGAGGAGCTGCTGTCGAAGCGCGGGATCGTCCACGCGTCCCAGGCTCTCAACCGCGGAACGGAGCGAGGCGAGGGGGTTCTTCAACTCGTGCGTGACGTCAGCTGCAAAGGCTTCGATATTGTCGATCCGCTGGCGAAGCGATTGGCTCATGTCGGACACGGCCCTGGCGAGCGTGCCGATCTCATCGGTTCGCGACGGCAGGCGCGGCACCCGGACCTCCCGAGCGCGCCCCAGCCGCACTCGGTGGGCCGCCAGCGCGATCCGCCGCAGCGGACGAACGATGGTGCGCGCCAGAAACAGCGACAGCAGGATCGACAGGATGGTCACGACCAGCATGGCGAGCATCAGGCCGCGCCGCTGAAGCCGCACGGTCCGCGTGAAATTGCGATCGTTGAACGTGAGGAGGAGAGTCGCTCCGCCATTGGTCGGAGCCGCAGCCGAGATGACTGGCGTAAGGTCTGGCGCGGTGCGAACCTGAACGGTCGTTTTTTGCTTGGCTCGCGCTTTGACGGCTTCGCTCCAGGCGCTCAACTGATCCCGCGCGGGCTCAGCGAAGTCGGGCGGATTGTCCTCGCCGACGAGAAAGTCGAAACCGCGATCAAGCGCCCGTGCAATCGATTTGGTCCACGCCTGCGTGGCCGGATCGCGCACACGGTAAGTCGGGCCAGTCAGGTCCCAGCTGTCTACTCGGCGCCGTCCGTCGGCGTCGTAAATTCGATAGCGTCCGTCGGTCACCTTGCTGGCATGCTCAAGATAGCGCCGCTGCTCTTCGCTGGACATCGGGCCGATCGCGGCGGCGACCAGTGCTGCCTCGCGCATCACCTGGCGCTCCCGCTCGGAGCGCAGGTGGTTACGGAAGGAATCGAGATAGAGCACGCTGAGCGCAAGCAGCACCAGCGTGAGGATGTTCACCGCAAGGATGCGGTAGGCAAGATTCCACCGCCCCGACCAGTTCAGGGCGAGATCTGCTTCGTCATTCGTCACTGAATCGGTAACCGACGCCATAGAGTGTTTCGATCGAGTCGAAGTTGGGATCGACGCTGCGGAATTTCCGGCGGATGCGCTTGATGTGGCTGTCGATGGTACGGTCGTCGACATAGACGTCATCCTGATAAGCCACGTCCATTAATTGATTGCGCGACTTGACCACTCCCGGGCGTTGGGCGAGCGCCTCCAGGATCATGAATTCGGTGACCGTGAGCACCACATCACGCTCATCCCAGCGTACCTTGTGACGGGCGGGATCCATCTCGAGCCGACCGCGGACCATCAAGGGAAGCTCAGCGCTTTCGGTTGACGGACTTGCCATGCCTCTGCCCATGTCGCGGCGGCGAAGAATTGCGCGAATCCTTGCGATCAGCAGCCGCTGAGAGAACGGCTTGGAGATGTAATCGTCCGCGCCCATCGCCAGGCCCAACGCCTCGTCCAGCTCGTCATCCTTCGAAGTCAGGAAGATGACCGGCAAAGCGCTGAATTCCCGTAACCGGCGCAACAGCTCCATCCCGTCCATCGACGGCATCTTGATGTCGAATACGCCAAGATCGGGCGGGTCTGCCGCAAATGCTTTCAGGGCGGCCGCACCATCGCTGTAGACGCGGGTGATGAAGCCTTCAGCCTGGAGAGCAATCGATACCGATGTCAGGATGTTGCGATCGTCATCGACGAGCGCGATCACTGGCGTCATTCATGGCCTCGTCCAAACCAAGCCCCTTGCGTTAGCTGGCGGGCTCATCCCGGACAAGCGCTTTAGGTTTTTGACCGATGAGGGGCTCCTAGCTATAGGGCCGCCATATTATCAGAAGGGGGTAAGCCGTTGCTTGCTACCCTTTTCCTTGGGAGGAAATTTTGAACGAGCGCGTTCCGTCTCATCAGTTGGCCGATCAGGGAATCGAGACCAGCGCCAGGCTGTTCTGGAATCTCACGACCGCGCCGCTGGTTGAACAGGCCGTTGCTCGAAGCGAAGGGATTCTCGCCAAGGATGGGCCATTGGTCGTCAAGACCGGCAAGCATACCGGCCGCGCCGCCAAGGAACGGTTCGTCGTCCGCAATTCGGTGAGCGAGAATACGGTTTGGTGGGGCAAATCCAACCAGCCGATGGATCCCGAAGCATTCGACCGGCTTCACGCCGACTTTCTCGCCGCGCTCGCCGACAAGCCGACCTTGTTCGTTCAGGACCTTTTTGGCGGGTCTCAGGCGGAACATCGCGTCCGGGTCCGGATCATCAACGAACTGGCCTGGCACAGCCTGTTCATCCGCACCATGCTGGTGCGCCCTGACGCCGCTGAACTGGCGTCCTTCGTCCCGGAATATACGATCATCGACCTGCCAAGCTTCAAGGCCGACCCTTCACGCCACGGGTGCAACACGGAAACGGTGATCGCGGTCAATCTCGAGAAGAAGCTGATCCTGATCGCCGGAACCGCTTATGCGGGCGAGATGAAGAAGTCCGTGTTCGGGCTGCTCAACTTCATCCTGCCGGTAGACGGCATCATGCCGATGCATTGCTCGGCGAATATCGGCAAGCAGGGCGACACCGCGATCTTCTTCGGCCTTTCCGGCACCGGTAAGACAACCCTGTCGGCCGATCCCTCTCGCATTCTGATCGGCGATGACGAGCATGGCTGGTCGGACACCGCCGTGTTCAATTTCGAGGGCGGCTGCTACGCGAAGATGATCCGCCTCTCGCCGGAAGCCGAGCCGGAAATCTACGCGACGACCAAGCGCTTCGGCACTGTGCTCGAGAATGTTGTCATCGACGAGGTGACTCGCGAGCTCGATTTGGATGACGCGACCCTGGCGGAAAACAGCCGCGGTGCCTATCCGATTGATTTCATTCCCAATTCGTCGAGCGCGAATATGGGGCCGCCACCGCGCAACGTGGTAATGTTGACGGCCGACGCGTTCGGCGTGCTGCCGCCGATTGCGCGGCTGACCCCGGACCAGGCCATGTATCACTTCCTGTCAGGCTACACCGCCAAGGTCGCGGGAACCGAGATTGGCGTCACCGAGCCTGAAGCGACCTTCTCGACCTGCTTCGGCGCGCCCTTCATGCCGCGGCATCCGTCGGTCTACGGCAATTTGCTCAAGGAGCGGATCGCCAAGGGTGGGGTCCACTGCTGGCTTGTGAACACCGGCTGGACCGGCGGGAAATATGGCGTCGGCAAGCGGATGCCGATCAAGGCGACCCGCGCCTTGCTGAATGCGGCGCTGGACGGCAGCCTCAACAATGCCGAATTCCGCAAGGACCCGTATTTCGGCTTTGACGTGCCGGTCTCGGTTCCGGGGGTCGATTCCGGAATCCTCGATCCGCGCTCAACCTGGGCTGACGCGGCCGAGTATGACCGCGTGGCTCGGCGGCTGGTGGACCTGTTCGTCGAGAACTTCGCTCAGTTCGAAGCCCATGTCGACGAGGGTGTCCGGCAATCGGCGCCGCATGCCGCGGCCGAAGCCGCCTGACCGCTTTAATTGCGCGATTTTCGGATGTATTGGTCGACGTTCTGAGCGAGAACGTCGAGCGGTACGTTGCCGCCTAGCACGATCGTGTCGTTGAACGCCTTGAGGTCATAGCGCTGGCCCAGGGCGGACTGCGCCCGCAGCCGCTGGCGATTGATCTCGCTGTGACCGACCTTGTAGCCGCAGGCCTGCCCGGGCCAGCTGCAGTAGCGGTCAACCTCGCTCGTCACCTCTTCGATGCCCGACCCGTTGGTCCGCGCGAACCAGTCGATCGCCTGCTGCCGCGACCAGCGCTTCACATGAAGGCCGGTGTCGACCACCAGCCGGCAGGCGCGGAAGGCGAGCGATTGCAAATATCCGAGCTGGCCAACCGGGTCCCCGTCATAGGCGCCAAGCTCGTCGGCAAGCTGTTCCGCGTAGAGGCCCCAGCCTTCCGAGAAGGCGTTGAACCCGAGCAGTGAGCGGATCAGCCCAAGGGTCTGCGCATACTCACCTTGCCATACGTGTCCCGGAATTGCTTCATGATGGGTCAGCGTCGGCAGGCTGTAGCGGCTGTGGAGGCTGGTCGTTCGCAGGTTGATCCAAAACTTGCCCGGGATCGTCCCATCGATCGATCCGGCACCGCCATAAGCTCCGGGAGCACCGGGCTCTTCTTCGGGCGGAAGTCGCCGGACCTCGACATTGCCCCTCACCAAGGTGTTGAAGGCACGCGGCATCTGCTTGCGAATCCAATCGAGCCGCTGCTGGATCAGGGCCATAACTTGGCTTCGGCCGATGTCGTTGTCCGGGAATTGGAAGCGAGGATCCTTGCCTAGCGCGATCATCCGCTCCCCGACCGTGCCGCCGCTGAAGCCGAGCGACCGAAGGATCGGGTCCATTCGGGCATGAAGCGCGCGGAGCTCCTCCTGCCCGAGCGCGTGAATTTCGTCTGGAGTCATGCGCGTTGTCGTCGACGCCCGTAGCGTCCAGCGGTAATAATCGTCTCCGAACGGACGTGCCCACATCCCGGGCTGCTCGGTTGCCCTTGCCCTCTGCGACGTGAGTTCGGCGATCTGCCGCTCCAGCGCGGGAGCGATTCTGCGGACGCAGATATCCCTGGCGCGCTCGCCCCATTTGCCCGGGATTGTAGGCGTGCGGGCGACCAGCGATTCCACCAGCACGCCCCCTTGCCTCGCGGACTTGGCCGACAGACGCAGCTGGCCCAACGCCTTGTCGATCAGAAAGGACGGAGCGATCAATCCCTGTGCGCCCGCGAGCCGCATCCGCTCAAGCTCACCGTCGAGTTGCCTGGCGTAGCTGCTTAGACGCGCGAGATAGGCCTCGGCATCGGCAGCGTTCGCGATCGAATGATCGGCTTCGAGCAGGCGCGGCACATCGAGATAGGCGCCGACATTCTGGATCACGACATAGGGCGTGTTGCGCCAGCCACCGACCGCAACATCGCCATAGGGGAGGGCAAAGCCATCGAGCGCCAGGCGGTAGGCGCTTTTTACCACCTCCATGCTGGTTCGGGTGGAATGGCTCAATCCGGCTGTGTCGATGGCCTCGGCCCGGGCGAGATCCTTGCGGATGACGCTGGCGATCCGCCGTTGCCCAACAGCGCTGCGGTCGGAGAGCAGCGACTTCAGGGCCCGGCGCGAACCCTTGTCGATGCCGAGCGAGGTTGCCGCCTCAGGCCCGAGGCGGAGCAGATTCTCGGCAATTTGGTCGAGAAGGATGAGCGCTTGCTGTTCGCCTGAGCCGGAAGAAACGACCTTGGCCGAAGCCAGGCTTGGCAGGACCGCAATCGTGCCGATCGCTCCAACAGCACTTCGGCGGGTCCATCGATCAGTCGGACTGTCGCGCATCCTTCTCCTCAGGCGGGTGGGAGACTCGTAACCCGTTCGACCAGCAGACAGTTGCCTTCGGCCCCGACAATCCTGACTCGTTCTCCCGGATCGGCCGGATCGCCCCGAGCATTCCACTCGCCATCGCCGACCTTCACTCGCCCGCCATGATGATCAACCGCGCTGACAACGGTGACCGTACGGCCGATGAGCTGGGCGGTCCTGTCATTCAATGCCCCGCCCGGATGTGCGACATCGGGCCGCGCGTAAAAGCGGCGTCCAATCATCACCGCGACGACGGCATAGATCGCGAACAGGGCGAGTTGCGCCGGAGCTCCAAGTCCGAACAACAGCGCGAAGGCTCCGGTCAGCATTGCCGCCGCGCCGATGAAGATGAGGAAGAAACCAGGAGCGATAATCTCGGCGATCAGCAACAGGACACCGCCGATCAGCCACAGCCAGCCGGGCTCCAGATCGAACGGCATCAGCCCTGAACCTTCGGCACGCCGGAACCTGACGCCGGCGCTCGCGCGGGGGAACCAGATTCGTCGCGCAAGATGCTCTTCGCCAACTCTCCGATCCCGCCAAGCGAGCCGATCAGCTGGGTTGCTTCGACCGGGAACAGGATGGTCTTGGCGTTCGGCGAGCGGGCGAATTCGCTCACTGCCTCGACATATTTCTGGGCCACGAAATAGTTGATCGCCTGCGCGTTGCCGCCGGCGATGGCGTCGGAGACCATGCGGGTTGCCTCGGCCTCCGCCTGAGCCGAGCGCTCCCGCGCCTCCGCCTCGCGGAACGCGGCCTCCTTCAGCCCCTCCGCCTGCAGAATCTTCGCCTGCTTCTCGCCCTCGGCGCGGAGGATTTCGGATGCTCGCATGCCTTCAGATTCGAGGATGGCGGCGCGCTTCTCGCGCTCCGCCTTCATCTGACGGGTCATCGCATTGACGATATCTGCTGGCGGGCGGATGTCCTTCAACTCAACCCGGGTGATTTTGACTCCCCAGGCCTCGGTTGCCTGATCCACCACGGCAAGCAGCCGCGCGTTGATCTCGTCACGCTTCGATAGGGTTTCGTCGAGATCCATCGAGCCCATGACCGTCCGCAGGTTTGTCGTCGAGAGCGCCATGATGGCGAGATAAAGATCACTCACCTCATAGGCCGCCTTGGCTGCGTCCAGCACCTGGAAGAAGACGACCCCGTCAACCGCGACCATCGCATTGTCCTTGGTGATGATCTCCTGGCCCGGAATGTCGAGCACCTGCTCCATCATGTTGATCTTGTGGCCGACACGGTAAAAGAAGGCCGGAACGAAGTTGAAGCCGGGGTCCGCGACCCGGACGAACCGGCCGAAGTGCTCAACCGTATAGCGGTGGCCCTGCCGGACGATCTTGACGCTCATCATCACGAACATCAGCACGAGAATTGCGACAAAGATCATGAAGGTGGTCAACATGCTCAGCTTCCCCAAAGTCTCCCACGCCCATGATGCGTCCAACTTCGTTTCGGCGGAAGAAAAATCGCAATGAGCGCGTCACTCCTTCAGCTTCGATCGGCGCTGTTCCTTCCCGCGTCGAACCCGCGCGCCGTCGCCAAGGCGAGGCAGGCGGGCGCCGACATGGTCATCCTCGACCTGGAAGATGCGGTAAAGCCGGAGCTCAAGGATGCCGCGCGCGAAGCCGCGGTTGCTGCGGTGGCGGAGGCCTGGCCATGCCCGGTGGCAATCCGGATCAACGGCATCGGCACAATCTGGCACGAGGCTGACACACAAGCGGTCGCGGCGTCCGCTGCCGACTTTGCGATTCTTCCGCGCGTGTCGCAGCCCGATCTGTGTGCGGATGTGCAGGACCGGGTCCGGAAGCCGTTGCTGGCGATGATCGAGTCGGCCGCCGGCGTGCTGAACGCAGCCGCGATTGCAAGGGAGGCGGCTGCTTTGATCGCCGGGACGAACGATCTTGCGTCCGATTTGCGATTACCGCGGGATAGTAGCCGCGCTCCGCTCCAGACCGCCCTGCAGATGATCGTGCTTGCAGCGCGGGCGGCGGGGATCGCCGCCTTCGACGGGGTGTTCAATCGGCTCGCGGACGAGGCGGGGCTGATCGCCGAATGTCGCGAGGGACGGGCACTCGGATTCGACGGCAAGACTCTGATCCATCCCGCGCAGATTGCACCATGTCACACCGCCTTTGCTCCCTCTGACGAGGAATTGGATCGCGCCCGCCGCCTGATTGCGGCAGCGACGGGCGGTGCGGAACGGTTCGAGGATGAGATGATCGAACGCATGCACGTCGAAGCGGCCAAGCGGCTGCTGGAGAGGATCGACGGATAAGACCGCGCTCGCGTGGGTTGGCGAATCGCTTGTTTCTTGCCATTGGCCCGCATGGCTGATGTCCTCAACGCTCCCGAAATCGCCCTTGGCCTAACCTTCGACGATGTGCTGCTGCAGCCGCTGGATTCGAGCGTGCTGCCCAGCCAGGCCGACACCACGACCCGGCTGACCCGGGATATCCCGCTGAACATTCCAGTGCTGTCGTCGGCGATGGACACGGTCACCGAAGCGGACATGGCGATCGCGCTGGCCCAGCTTGGCGGGATTGGAGTCCTCCACCGCAACCTCGGAATCGAGGAGCAGGCTTCTGCCGTGCGGCAGGTCAAGCGGTTCGAATCGGGGATGGTGGTCAACCCGATTACCGTCACCCCGGACCAGACCCTCGCGGAAGCGCTGGCGCTGATGAAGACCAACCGGATCAGCGGAATTCCGGTGGTCGAGTCGAACGGCAAGCTCGCCGGGATCATCACCAATCGCGACGTTCGGTTCGCCGAGAACCCCGATCAGCCGGTCCGGGAGCTGATGACCAGTGAGAATCTGGCGACAGTCGAAATCGGCACCAGCCAGGAAGTGGCTCGGCGGATTCTGCATCAGCGGCGGATCGAGAAGCTGCTCGTGGTCGATGATGCTTTCCATTGCATCGGCCTGATCACCGTGAAAGACATTGAGAAGGCGGTCGCCTCGCCGCTGGCGACCAAGGACGTGGAAGGCCGGCTGCGGGTGGCTGCAGCGACGACCGTTGGCGACTCCGGCTTCGAGCGCAGTGAGGCGCTGATCGATGCGGGGTGCGATTGCATCGTCATCGACACCGCCCACGGCCATAACCGCGACGTCGCTCGTTCGGTTGAGCGGGTGAAAGCGCTATCCAATTCCGTCCAGGTGATCGCCGGGAACGTCGCGACAGCCGAGGCCACCCGCGCGCTGATCGATGCAGGCGCGGATGCGGTGAAAGTCGGGATCGGACCGGGCTCGATCTGCACCACGCGCATCGTTGCCGGAGTCGGCGTGCCGCAATTGACGGCGATCATGGCCGCGGCTGCAGCGGCTGCCAAAGCCGATATCCCGATCATCGGCGACGGGGGCATTCGCACTTCGGGCGACATTGCCAAGGCGCTTGCCGCTGGAGCTTCGACTGTGATGGTCGGGTCTCTTCTGGCCGGATCCGAGGAAGCGCCCGGCGAGACCTTCCTGTACCAGGGCCGGGCTTACAAGAGCTATCGCGGCATGGGATCGGTCGGGGCAATGGCGCGCGGATCGGCCGATCGCTATTTCCAGCAGGACATCCGCGATCAGCTGAAGCTCGTGCCGGAGGGCATTGAGGGGCAAGTCCCCTACAAGGGGCCTGTTCGTGACATTGTTCACCAGCTCGTCGGAGGCGTGAAGGCGGCGATGGGCTACACCGGTTCAAAGACGATCCGTGAGCTTCAGCAGCGCGCCCGCTTCGTCCAGATCACCAACGCCGGCTTGTCGGAAAGCCATGTGCATGACGTCGCGATCACCCGGGAAGCGCCCAACTATCCGACGCGCTAGGTCGAAATGACTCCGTCGGCGCGGGTCCAGGCGGCGATCGAGATTCTCGATGGGGTGATTGCTGCCGCGCGAGACGAAGGTGCCGCCGCCGATGTCCTGATCCAGCGCTTTTTCAAGGAACGGCGCTACGCTGGGTCGAAGGACCGCAAGGCCATTCGTGAGTTGGTGTTCCGTGCCATTCGCCTCTGCGGCGAGCGGCCGGAGAGTGGTCGCGCGGCGATGCTGGCGCTGGCTGCGGCCGATCCGCAGCTCGCGGCGCTGTTCGATAACTCGGCTTATGGCCCTGCCTCGATAGCTCCGGACGAGGTGCCGGCCCCGACAAGGCTGTTGCCCGACTGGATGACTTCCGAGATCTCTCCGGTAATCGAGTCGGACGAACTTCCGGCACTGGTCGATCGCGCACCGTTGGACCTGCGCGTGAATGTCGCTCGCACAAGCCGTGATGTGATGCTGCGCGAGTTCCCGTCCGGACAGCCGACCCCGCTGTCCCCGTGGGGTATTCGCCTGCCGAACGATAGCCCAGTGAGCGATCATTGGGCTTATCGCGAAGGTCTGATCGAGATTCAGGATGAGGGCAGCCAGTTGGTTGCTCTGGCCTGTGCCGAGCATCCGGGCGAGTTGATCATCGACTTGTGTGCCGGGGCAGGGGGCAAGACCCTCGCGCTCGATGCGGCCGTGGGCGGCCAAGTCGATATTCTGGCCTGTGACACCAATCGCGCGCGGCTTGAACGGCTTGAACCACGGGCGCAGCGGGCTGGTGCAACCATCGCCACTCGCTTGATCGATCCGGGCCAGGAGGCAGCGGAACTGTCGGATTTCGCCGGTCGCGCGGACTGCGTGCTCGTTGATGCGCCCTGCTCGGGTAGCGGAACCTGGCGGCGCAATCCCGAAGCGCGCTGGCGTTTGAGCGACAAGCGGCTGCAGCGGCTGCTAACCCTGCAGGAGCATCTGCTCGATGTCGCGGCGACTCTGATCCGCCCCGGCGGGGTGCTGGTCTATGCCGTCTGTTCGATCCTGCGGCGGGAAGGGGCCGGTCAGGTTGAGCGATTTCTTGAGCGGCATCCGTGGGTTGCGGAGGATATTTACCCCCCCTTTGGACGTTCGGATGGAAACGGAAGGCTGCTTAGCCCAGGGCGGGACGGAACTGACGGGTTTTTCATCGCGCGTCTTGGACGTCCATGCTAAGTCGTTCGACGAACGCCGTTTTGGAGATGATGATGCGCGTGTTGCCGGTCGCTATTTTCGTCGGGATTGCTGGCGCTTCGATCGCGACATCGGTGGCCGGGCAGCAACCCGATCATCAGATCAACCCGCGCTCGGTGGCCTTGCTGAAGCAGGGTGAAACTGCATTGGCTGCAGGCAATTATCAAAGCGCCGACGACTCTCTCGAAGCCGCATTGGTCGCTGACCCCCGGAACCGGGCGGCGTTTCGCGCTCTGGCCAAAGTGGCGGTAAAGCAGCGCCTCTACGGCCAGGCGATCCGCTTCACCAACAAGGCGCTGGCGCTGGAGCCGAACGACGCGGATGCGCTGGCGATCCAGGGCGAAGCCATGGTTGAGCTTGGCGCGGTGACGAAGGCGCGCGCAACGCTGGAGCGTCTCCGCAAGAGCTGTGCCGCGCAATGCCCGCAGGCGGACCGCTTGGCGGCGGCAATCGCGCGCGGGCCAACCGTCGCCGCGGCCAAGCCGGCCGCTACTTCGAAGAAAAATTAGCTGAGCTGACGGGCGAGGTCGACGAACTCGTCGACGCCGAGTGTTTCCGCGCGCCGCTGCGGGTTGATTCCCAGCCTGTCCAATGCTTCGAGTGCGCCAGGCACGGGTTTGAGACTGGAGCGGAGCATCTTCCGCCGTTGGCCGAAGGCTGCCGCGGTGAGCGTTGAAAGAAGCGGCGGGTGGACGCCCGCGGGCATTGCCGCCGGCGTGATGTGCACCACCGCCGAAGCAACCTTGGGCGGCGGGACAAAGGCGGAGCGGTGCACGGCCATTGCGATTCGGGGTGATGCTCGCCACTGGGCGGCGACCGCCAGCCGTCCATAATGTTCGGTTCCCGGAGCGGCGACGATGCGTTCCGCGACCTCACGCTGGAACATCAGGGTCAGCGACTTCCACCAGGGCGGCCAATCGCCCTCCAGCCAGCGCAGCAATAGTGGAGTT
>CBFGZJ010000018.1:0-14786 GCA_965653215.1 uncultured Sphingomonas sp.
AGGTGATTTGACCGGCGGTGATGGTGTCGCCCTGCAGGTCGCCGTCAACGGTGATGATGAGGCCGGGGATCAGCGACTTGGAGTCGCGATCCTTCCGCTTCATCAGTCCGCTCAGTTCCTTGATTTCGGTGCTCGGAGAGAGGACGACGTTGAGCGGCCCCTGGCGCGTGCGAGCGCTCAAGCCGGAGTCACTCTTGGAAACGATGACGGCCTCGGTCTTGACCTGCTCGGCCAGTGCGGCGGTCGTTATCATCAGCGCCGCGGCGAACAGCGAAACATTCGTTCTGGTCATTCTCATGTTGAGCTCCTGTTGCGGGAACTCACCGGAACTATCCGACGAGTTTTCGCCACAGCATCGGGAACTCTACCGACTCATCTTGGGCGTAATCCATGAGGTTGGCGACACTCGAATACGAAGGAAAAGTGTCAGCGTGGCTCGACGACTTCTACCGGCATTCCGAGCTTCGCCAGTTGCGGTCGCACCTTGGCAGCGTCCCCGACCACCACCCAGGTAAAACCCTTGGGCGAGATCGCACCGCGCAGCGCGGCATCGAGCGACGCGCGGGTCTGACTGCGATAGCGATCAGCCAGCAACTCGTAATAATTGTCCGGCCGGCCATAGAGTGCGTTGGCCTGCATCGCCGCCAGTACTGATCCCGACGTTTCGAACTTGCCCGGCAGCGAGTTGATGTTGTTGCTGATGGTGCGGGTCAGCTCGTCCTGGGTGACGCCCTTCGATCCGAGCATCAAGGCGATGTTCTGATTGAGGGCCCGGATCGAGTCCGCGGTGCGGTCCCACTGGACCGGCGCACTGACGATGTACGGCACCGCGTTCTGGTTGAGCTGAACCGTTCCCCGAACGCCGTAGGACCAGCCCTTGGTTTCACGCAGGTCCATGTTGATCCGCGACAGGAAGTTGCCGCCGAGGATGTCATTGGCGCTGCTGATCGCGGTGATGTCGCTGCGCGGATCGATCGGCGTGAGTTGCCCCGCCAGAATGACCGACTGCGGCGAGCCTGGGCGGTCGACCAGGATGATCCGCGGCTCAGCGGGCCGTTGCGGCAAGGCCGAGAAGCTCTTGATCCCCTTGGCGGAAGCGGGGGGCAACCAGCGCCCGAACCGCTCTTCAAGCTGCGGCAGGAGTTCGGCCAGCGGCAGGCTGGAGACGACAAAAATCTCGAGATTGTCCGGTCGCAACCATGTTTGATGGAATCTCTGCAGGTCCGCGCGTGAGAAGCGGGCGACCGCCTGCTCATCGCCGCTGGCAGTGGTTGCGTAGGGGTGGCTCGCACCGAAGAGGTATGTGGGGAGCAGCCGGTTGGCGATCGACTCCGGCTCCTTCTTGGCCTGCGCGATGCTGGTCAGGACCTGCGCGCGGACGCGCTCGACCTCCGCCGGAGCGAATGCCGGGCGCTGGACGATCTCCGCCAGCAGGTCGAGCGATGGCGCCAGGTTTGGGGTGAGCGCGGACAAGGTTACCGCGCTCCGATCGGCGCTTCCTCCGGCGGAGATAATCGCGCCGAGCCGCTCCTCCTCCTCCGCGATCTGCTGGCTGTTCAAGCGATCGGTACCCTCATCGAGCAGGTTGAGGGTCAGGTTCTGAAGGCCTCGCGCGGCGGGTGCATCAGCCGAGAAACCGGCGTCGAACGAGAGAGCGAGCTGCGTGACCGGCACTGCAGTCCGTTGGGCGTAGTGAACGCGAACGCCGTTCGACAGCTGGACATGGGTGATGTCCGGAAAGTCGAGTGGAGGCGTCGGCTGGACCCCCGGAGCCGACCGCTTCACCATCGGCGTGCGGATGTCCTCCGCTTTGCCGGCGTGACCCTTGGGCTCGACATAGGGCGGGCGCTCACCGGGTTCGAGCCGCAGGTTCACGACTGGGCGGGACAGCCATTGGTTCATCGCCTGGCGGATGTCCGCGGCGGTGACCGAGGCATATTGATTGAGCGAGCGCTTGTAGAAATTGGAATCGCCGGCGAACACCTGCCCCTCGGCCAGTGCAACGGCCTTGCCACCGAAGCCGCCGACCTGCTCAAGGCCGCGAATCCGCCCGGCGACGTCGGTGGTTGCGGCGCGGCGCACCTCTTCCTCGGTCGGTCCTTCAGCGATGAACTTGGCGACAATCTCGTCCAATCGCCGCTCCACCAGCGCCGGATCGACCCCGGGCTTCACCGTCGCCTCGACCTGGAACAGCCCGACCCGCTGGAATGGCTGCAAGCCGGCCGCGACGGCCACCGCGATCTTCTCGTCCCGGACCAGCGCCTGGTCGAGCCGCGAGCTGGCGAGGCCGCCGAGGATCGATCCGCCGAGGTCGAGCGCGGCGAGTTGATCCGACAGCAGGCCCGGGACGGCCCAGTGGCGCTGCACCTGCACCGCCGCAACCCGGTCCTTCATCACGATCGACTTCGACTGGCTGAGCGTCGGCACGTCTGCCGCCGCTGGCACATTCGCCGGTCCCGCCTTGATCGGCCCGAACTGCCGCTCCACCAGTGGCCGCGCCTCGGCAGCGCTGATGTCGCCGGCAAGCACCAGCACCGCGTTGTTCGGCCCATATTTGTCGAGGAACCACTGCTTCACGTCGGCCAAAGTCGCAGCGTCCAGGTCGGCCATCGAGCCGATCGTATCGTGCCGGTAGGGGTGCCCGTCCGGGAACAGGGCGGCGAGCACTTCATAATCGACGAGTCCGCCCGGGCGATTGTCGCCCTGCCGCTTCTCATTCTGGACGACGCCGCGCTGGTTCTCGAGCTTGTCGCGGGTCACGGCGCCGAGCAGGTAGCCCATGCGGTCCGATTCCATGAACAAGGCCATTTCGAGAGCCCCGCGCGGGACGGTCTGGAAGTAGTTGGTGCGATCGAACCAGGTGGTGCCGTTGTAATCGGTGGCGCCAATCTTCTGCAGATACTCGAAATAGTCGCCGGGCAGATTGTCCGACCCGTTGAACATCAGATGTTCGAACAGATGCGCGAAGCCGGTCTTCCCCGCCGGTTCATCCTTGGAACCGACATTGTACCAGCTGCTGACTGCGACCACCGGAGCCTTGCGGTCCTCGTGGACGATGACAGTCAGGCCATTTTCGAGCCGGAACACGCTGTGGGCAATGTCCACCCGCTTGACGAGTTCGCTGACCGGCACCGCAGGCGAAGCTGGCGTGGCGCTGGCAACCGCCGGCACCGGAGCTGTTTGAAGCGCAACCGGAGCGGTGCTGCACCCGGCGAGCAGCGACGCAGTGGAAAGCAGCATGATCAAACGGCGGGAAGCAAACATCGACGGGTACTCCAGGCACAAGCTACGCACCCGCCGATGGTAAGGCCCGCATCGGCGGGCGCAACGCTGTTCTAAATGTTCTCGGTCTAGCGAGCCGCGGGCGCCGCCGCGGACGCATTCGCCGGCAGGCCGCCGAGTTGGCTGACCAGCTTGGTATAGGCGTCGAGATAAGCGAGGACGATGATCTGGCCGATCTCGGTGTTCTGGTAGCCGGAGGCTCCAGCAGCCGCGAAGCCGCCCCACCACGCGCCGCCGCCGCCAGCCCAGCTCAGATCCCGCTTGCGGAAATAGCCTTCGACCAGCGCTTCTTCCTCGGTCGTGCGAGCATTGACGATCGACAGGGTGACGTTGGCCTCGCCCTTCTTGACGCTGATCCCGCCGGCAGCCGCGCCAACGGCGTGACCAAAGCCCCCGAACAGCCCGCCAAGCGCGCCGGCAGCGGCACCGATTCCGCCGCCACCGGAGTTGCGGTTGGCGCTGACGATGTTCGGTTCAAGGAAATAGTCCGCCGCCTTCACCTGGCCGCGACCGATGTTGGAGCCGCGCTGAAGCTCACCATTGTCGGCGAGTGCCCGCTCCATTGCGCGGCTCTGCATGGATCGACCGCGATTGACCAGGCCGAAGCAGCCCGACTTCTGGACGAATACCCGCAGGATCGCCTCCGGGCTGCCGAGGCTGTATTCACGCCACCATTGATTGTCCGGCTCGACGATTGCGATCGTTCCAAGCTTGCGCGTGCACACCGGGATTTCCGCAGTTCCGCGTGCCTGTTCCTTGCGGCCCGAGCTTGGATCGGCGGACCGAGCCAATCCGGGTGTCGAAATCAGCGCGGCAACGGCCGCGGCAGCGATCGTGAAGTTACGCATTCAGGAGCCCTCCCTGTTGTCGCGGCTCCGTAACATCCTCGCTTGACCGCAGCAATCGGCCAATGCTGACACCGCCCTACACCGCTGCTAGGGCGCGTCGCGATGACCGACCTTAGCAAGATCCGCAACTTCAGCATTATTGCCCACATCGACCATGGCAAATCGACCCTTGCCGACCGGCTGATCCAGCGCACCGGCGGATTGTCGGAGCGCGAGATGTCGAGCCAGGTGCTCGATAACATGGATATCGAGAAGGAGCGCGGGATCACCATCAAGGCGCAGACGGTCCGCCTTGAATGGCAGGGCCATACCCTCAACCTGATGGACACGCCGGGCCACGTCGACTTCGCCTATGAGGTCAGCCGCAGCCTCGCCGCCTGTGAAGGCGCGCTACTGGTGGTCGATGCCGCGCAGGGGGTCGAGGCCCAGACGCTGGCCAACGTTTATCAGTCAATCGAGCATGATCACGAGATTGTGCCGATAATCAACAAGGTCGACCTGCCCGCCGCCGAACCCGAGCGGGTGCGCCAGGAAATCGAGGACATCATCGGCCTCGATGCTTCCGAGGCGGTGCTCGCCAGCGCCAAGAGCGGGCTAGGGATCGATGAAGTGCTCGAGGCGATCATCGCCAAGATCCCGCCGCCGAAGGGCGACCGCTCCGCGCCGCTCAAGGCGATGCTGGTCGACAGCTGGTACGATCCCTACCTCGGCGTCGTCATCCTGGTGCGGGTCATCGACGGTGCGCTGAAGAAGGGTCAGCAGGTCAAGTTCATGGCCGCTGGGACTACGCATCTCGTCGACCGGGTTGGGTGCTTCCGCCCCAAGATCGAGCAACTGGCCGAACTCGGGCCCGGCGAAGTCGGCTTCATCACCGCCCAGATCAAGGAAGTGTCGGAAACGCGGGTCGGCGACACGATTACCGATGCCAAGCGGCCGGCAACGGCGCCCCTGCCCGGTTTCAAGGAAGTCCAGCCGGTCGTGTTCTGCGGTCTGTTCCCGGTGGATGCCGCCGACTTCGAGAAGCTCCGCGATTCCCTCTACAAGCTGCGGCTCAACGACGCCTCCTTCAGCTTCGAGATGGAAACCAGCGCGGCGCTCGGCTTCGGCTTTCGCTGCGGCTTCCTCGGGCTGCTTCATCTCGAGATCATCCAGGAGCGGCTGACCCGCGAATATGATCTCGACCTGATCACCACCGCACCGAGCGTCGTTTACCGGATCGCCCTGTCGCATTCCAAGACGGAGCCAGCCCAGACCATCGAGCTGCACAATCCCGCCGACATGCCAGACCCCAACCGGATCGAAATGATCGAGGAGCCGTGGATCGAGGCGACCATCTATGTCCCCGACGAATATCTCGGGCCGATCCTGAAGCTGTGTCAGGACCGGCGAGGCATTCAGAAGGACCTGACCTATGTCGGCGGGCGGGCGCAGCTCAAATATGAGCTTCCACTGAATGAGGTGGTGTTTGATTTCTACGACCGGCTGAAATCGATCAGCCGCGGCTACGCCAGCTTCGATTATCACCCGATCGAGTATCGCGAGGGCGACCTCGTCAAGATGAGCATCCTCGTCAACAATGAGCCCGTCGATGCGCTGAGCATGATCGTTCACCGTGCCAGCTCCGAGTCACGGGGCCGCGGTATGTGCGAGCGGCTGAAGGACCTGATCCCGCGTCACCTGTTCAAGATTCCGATCCAGGCCGCGATCGGCGGCAAGGTGATCGCCCGCGAGACCATCGCTGCCCTGCGGAAAGACGTGACCGCCAAATGCTATGGCGGCGATGCCACCCGCAAGCGCAAGCTGCTCGAGAAGCAGAAAGAGGGCAAGAAGCGGATGCGGGAATATGGCAGCGTCAGCATTCCGCAAGAGGCGTTCATTGCCGCGCTGCGAATGGGGGATGAAGGCTAACGGCAATGGGCGAACGGTTCGAGCGGCATAAACAGCCCTGGACGGCGGACGAGTTGACGAAGCTCCGCACGCTTGCCGGCAAGGGCATGGCGTTGAAAGCCATCGCCAAGGCGCTGAAGCGCAGTGAAGAATCGGTGAAAGACCGGGCGAAGACGGACGGGCTGAAAATCGCGAAGCTCCGCTAGCGCGCTGACGCCCGCAGCCGATCATCCCACGGGAAGCGGCTGAACTGACAAAGGAACTTTTCTCCAAATTGTAAAATTCGGTTAAGCTTTCGCCATGCGATTCGCGGGGGACGAACTGCTCCAGTCGAATGACGATCGCGTTCTGCTGGAACGCGCAGCCTACCGGATGGGCGGCGGAGAGCTGGACATTGCCGCGATGGTGGCGATCTCCGACGAGTTGCCGGTCCTGCTTGCCTATATCGAGCTCAACGGGCGAATCGGGTTCGTTAATCGACCACTCGCCGAATTCTACGAAATGCCTCGACAGGCGATCATCGGCCGCCGGGTCGAGGATTTCCACCCGCGCCCTCAGCGGCACAGCCGGGCTGTGGCGGCGGCGCTGAAGGGTGAGCGCGTTCGCTTTGTTGAGCAGATCGACCATCCCTCGCGCGGAAAGCTTACCGGGATCGTCGAATATGTCCCACAGCGCGGCGCGGAGGGCGATGTCGCCGGCGTCATCGGCCTCATTCTCGACATTACCGAGCAGCGAGCGAGTGAAGTCGCGATGCGCGAGAGCGAAGCGCGGTTTCGCAAGATCGCAGACAGTGCTCCCGCGCCGATCTGGGTGAGCCGGACCGACGGCAGCCGAGACTTCGTCAACCACGCCTTCGCCGAGTTTTTCGGGGTGGACCGGGATGACCGTGGGACGTTCAACTGGAGCAAATATCTGCACCCGGACGATCGGGAGCGGGTGATCACCAACAGCAGCATGGCGACGAAGACGCTCCTGCCGTACAGCGACGTCGCCCGCTACCGCCGTCACGACAATGAGTGGCGCTGGCTTCTGACATCCTCTCAACCGCGCGTCGACGAAGAGGGATGCATCCTGGGCTCAATCAGCGTCGCAACCGACGTGACCGTTGCAAAGGAGGCGGAGCTCGAGCTTCGCCGGCTGGTCGATGAGCGGACGAGGGAACTGCAGGATAGCGAGCAGAGATTTCGCGCCATCTTCGACACGGTGCTGGAAATCATCATCATGCTGCGCCCGGACGGCACAGTCGTCGACAGCAATTTGGGCACGCGCGCCGGGATGGGCAAACCGGTGTGGGATGCTCCGGCGCTCGCTCCATTCCCTGATTACCAGGCCGTGCTTCGCGAGGCGGTGCCAATTGCGGCCGCTGGGGAGAATTTCAATCGCGAGATCACGTTGGAGCGTCAGGGCCTGCCGCCCTCGACCTTCGATATCGCGGTTCACCCGGTCCGAAACTCGACCGGAGAGATCAACTACCTGCTGCTTGAAGCCCGGGATATCACCGACCTCAAGGCTGCTCAGGAGCAATTGCGCCAAAGCCAGAAGATGGAGGCGCTCGGGCAGCTAACCGGCGGGATCGCGCATGATTTCAATAATCTGCTGACCGTCGTTGTTGGCGGGCTCGACCTGATCACCAAGCGAATCGAGGACGAAACACTCAAGCGCTACGCAACCAATGCCCTCGCGGCAGCCGAGCGGGGCGCAAAGCTGACCGCGCAGCTGCTGGCGTTCAGTCGGGTGCAGCGGCTGGAAGTCCGGCCAACCCGGATCGGACCACTGGTCGAACATATGCAGCCATTGCTGCGCAACGTGCTTGGGCCGACCATCGACCTGCGTTTCGATCTTGGAGAACGTTCCATCGCGGTCATGGCCGACGTCACCCAACTGGAGCTGGCGTTGCTCAACCTGGCGATCAACGCGCGTGACGCCATGCCCGATGGCGGGGTGCTGACCGTACGCAAGCGCATCGTCGAGCTTACGGGCGACCCGGAACTTGGCCAGGGAAGCTTTGTCGAGCTGGCGGTCTGCGACAATGGCGAGGGGATGCCGCCCGAAGTTCAGGCGCGCGCATTCGAGCCCTTCTTCACCACCAAGGAAGTCGGAAAAGGCACCGGGCTCGGCCTGTCGATGGTCTACGGAGTGGCGCATCAGTCGGGCGGAACCGTCCGGATCGAGAGTGCGCCGAAGCAAGGAACAACCGTCAAGCTCTACTTCCGCTGCGCGGACCAGGGAGAGGATGAGGCGGCAACTGGGCCGAGTGGCGATGCCCCCGAGGCGAGCGAAGGCGGAGCGGCTCACGTTCTCGTGATCGATGATGATCCCGACGTCCGAAGCTTCATCGTCAACACCCTCGACGAGATCGGCTATTCCGTTCGCGATGCCGCGGACGGAGCCGCAGGCCTGGCGCGCTTTTCGGAGCACAGACCCGACCTCGTGATCCTCGACTATGCGATGCCCGGCATGTCCGGGGCGGATGTCGCTGAACGCATTTTGGAGGAAAGGCCTGGCCAGCCAATTCTGTTCGTGTCCGGCTACCGGGCGACCGAGGCGATTCACCGCGTCTGCCCGGACGCTCCACTGCTCACCAAGCCGTTTCGCGCCGACACGCTTGATGGCGCGGTGAGAAGCGCCCTCGGAGTTCGCGCCAGCGCCTAAGCGCCAGACCTAGGTCATCCGCCGTTCACCTGCCGCCGGGCAGGTCGCGGCCGATGAACACCGCGTCCCGTATCCGCGTTGCGCTCCTCGTCGGAGCCGCAGCTGCACTCCCCCTCTCCCAAGCCAAAGTTCAAGCTCAAGAGCCAGCGACCGATGTCGAGTCTCCATCGCCGATCGACGAGGTCGACGAGGGCGACGGTGAGGAAATCGTAGTTGTCGGACAGAAGGATCCGAACGCGGTTATCGGCAACATCCCGCCCGAAAACCAGCTCGATGCCCGCGACGTCCGCGCGCTCGGGGCCACCAACGTCGCCGAGCTGCTCGATTCAATTGCGCCGCAGACGAGCAGCGGGCGCGGCCGTGAGGGCGGCGGCGCGCCGGTCGTCCTCCTCAATGGCCGGCGTATCTCCGGTTTTCGGGAGGTGAGGGATCTCCCGTCCGAAGCTATCCTCCGGGTCGATATTCTGCCCGAGGAAGTCGCGCTGAAGTATGGCTACCGTGCTGACCAGCGCGTAGTGAACATCGTCCTTCGGCCCCGCTTTCGCTCCACGACAACTCGCGCCGAAGCCGAGATGCCGACGGATGGAGGACGGCTCGGTGGCGAGGCGGACGCCACGCAACTGCTGATGGGTGAGGCAAGCCGGACTTCGCTGAACGTGAGGGCCGAGAGCGTGTCCTCGCTGCTCGAATCTGAACGCGACATTCGCTTCACTCCGGCAGACCCGGACGAACTCGATCCGCGACCGTTCAGAACGCTTGAGGGGTCGCGGCGACTGGCCAGGATCGGCGGCAATCACAACCGGACCCTGTTCGGCGACGTTTCAACCACGTTCGACGGTCAGCTGGAATGGACTGACGGGCGGACCCTCCTTGGGCCGTCATTGACGGAGCCTGGGGATCCGCTGCGCCGCGACAGCGACAGCCTCTCCGGTCACCTTGGGCTCGCAATGAATGGCGAGAAGAGCCGCTGGCGGTGGTCGCTGACCGGGGTCTACGACATCCTGCGTTCGACCAGCGAAACGGATCGCGAGACGTCCGACCTGATCTTCAGCCAGGATCATGCGCGGTCACTCAGTCAATCAGGGAACCTCGACTTGGTGCTGAATGGTTCCCCGTTCGATCTTCCCGCCGGTCCGGCCAGCGCGACGATCCGCTTCGGCGGCGCGACCCAAGACCTTGAGAGCCGCACGCGCACGCGTGAAACCGACATCTCCAGCGACCTCGGGCGACGGCGGCTGAGTTCGGCGATCAACGTCGACCTGCCGATCGCCAAGCGCAACGGAACGCTGTCGCCGCTCGGCAACCTGTCCCTCAACGCCAATGCAGAGGTCGAGCATCTGTCCGATTTCGGGGGGCTATGGGTCGTCGGCACGGGTATCACCTGGTCGCCGATTCAGCGCCTCAACCTGATCGTGTCCTGGACTCGCGAGCAGGGCGCGCCAAGCCTGCAGCAACTCGGCGACCCGCTCCAGGTGACTCCGAACCGCCGTGTCTTCGACTTCGTGACCGGCGAGACGGTACTGGTCGACGCGCTCACCGGCGGCAATCCGGACCTGAATTCGGACACGCGCAATGTTGTGAAGCTCGGCGCGACATTTGTTCCCTTCCCCGATGTTGACCTCAACCTGCGCGCCGATTTCGTCCGGGAGCGGATCGACAATCCGATCGCTCGCTTCCCCGGACCGACCAAGGCCATCGAGGAGGCGTTCCCCGACCGCTTTCAGCGCGATGCAGAGGGCAATCTGATCCGGGTCGACCAGCGGCCGGTGAATTTCGAAAGTTCGGCGCGCGACGAGCTGCGCTGGGGCTTCAATTTCACCAAGCCGCTTCAGTCTAAACGGCCGCCGCAGGCGTTTATCGATCAGATGAGGGCTCTGCGTCAGCAGGGTGGCGGCGGAGCTCGGACGGGCGCCGCCGAAGACCGTCCTACCCAAGCGCGGACCGGCGGTGCAGATTGGGCCGGAGGTGCCAACGCTGGACTATCTTGACGGCGAGCCGTTCGAAGGAGGGATCCGGTCGCGGCACCGCATCGAAGTCGAGGCGGGCTGGTACAACAACGGTCTTGGCGCTCGGCTGTCCGCCGATTGGCAGAGCGGCGGCACGGTCGACCAAGGCGACGCCGACGATTTGAAGTTTTCACCGCTCGCGACCTTTGACCTGCGGCTGTTCGCAAATCTTGGCGAGCGGTTCGAGTTGGTGACCCGCTATCCGTGGCTGCGCGGCACGCAGGTCCGCTTCTCGGTCGACAATCTGTTCAATGCCCGCCAGCGGGTTCGCGACGAGACTGGGCAAGTTCCGGTCAACTATCAGCCCGACCTGCTCGACCCGCTGGGAAGGACCATCAGCGTCTCCATTCGCAAGGCATTTCTGCCGCCTCGTGGCAGCTTCCGTCGGGAGCAGCCCGCAAGCAATCGCTGAGGACGTTACCGAGTGAGGGTCGGATCAGGCCACGCCTTCGGGCGTTGATGCCGGATGAACAGCGCGGGAATTCGCCGGATGATCCTCGCCGTCGTGGCGGTAGCTTGTTCCTTTCCGGCGTTCAGCCAATCCGTGCCTCGCCTCAACCCGGAAGCGGCGGCGCTGTTTGAGCGGGATTCCGTGCTTCGCGAGTGGGCGCTGCAGTTCCATGATCGCAATGGCGACGGCTGGCTCACCAGCTTCGAAGCACATGCAGCGGCGGTCGCCTTCAAGCAGATCGCCGACTCGAACCGCGATGGCCGCGTCAGTGTTTACGAGTTCGGCGAAGGCCGCGATTTCATCCGCGCCCGCTGGTAGCGCTCAGCCGGCCATGCGTTTCGCCGACAGGCCCAACACCATCTGATTGGCGCGCTCGTATGACAGCGGCTTGCCGAACAGATAACCCTGGATCGTGTCGCAGCCGAGTTCGCGCATCCGCTCGAAATCTTCGGCCGTCTCGACACCCTCCGCGGTGATGCTCATGCGGAAGCTCTTGGCGAGGTGCACGATCGACTGGATGATGGCGACATTTTCGGATCGAGTGCCCGCCTCGCGTACGAAGCTGCCGT
Source organism: uncultured Sphingomonas sp. (assembly GCA_965653215.1). Classification (GTDB taxonomy): domain Bacteria; phylum Pseudomonadota; class Alphaproteobacteria; order Sphingomonadales; family Sphingomonadaceae; genus Sphingomicrobium. Next base: position 11,696 of record CBFGZJ010000018.1, read on the forward strand.
CGATCTTGAGCTTGTGGAACACCGCCTTGTTCAAATAGCCGATCGAGGAATAGCCGGTTCCTAAGTCGTCGAGCGCGATCCCAACGCCGAGCGCGCGCAGGCGCCGAAGCGTATCGAGCACCTGGCCGCTGTCGCCAAGGAACACGCCCTCGGTGACTTCCAGCTCCAGCCGGTTGGGAGGGAGCTTATATTTCGCGAGAGTCTGGGCCACCATGTTCGGGAGCGCAGGGATCGCGATCTGACGCGGCGAGATGTTGACAGCCACAGTGATTGGCTCGGGCCAGCTGGCAATCGCCTTGCATGCCTCATCGAGCACGAACTCACCCACGGCCATCATCATCCCGGTTTCTTCGACGACGGGGATGAACAGCGCGGGCGAGACCAGTCCACGCTGCGGATGATTCCAGCGGATCAAGGCCTCGAAGCCAGTGAGCTTCTGATTGCGGGCGTTGATCAGGGGCTGGAACAGCAGGTGGAACTGCTTGAGGTTCATCGCCTGACGGAGGTCGGACTCAAGGCGGACGCGATCTTCCTGCTCCGACTGGAGCTCGCTCGAGAAGTAGCGGGCAATGCCGCGGCCAGCGCCCTTCGCTTCATACAGCGCAAGGTCGGCCTTGAGGATCAGGTCGTCGACGGTCGCGCCATCGATCGGGCCGAATGCGCAGCCAATCGACACCCCGATGCAGATTTCGATCTGGTCGATGATGTACGGCTGGCTGATCGCATGAATGATGCGGTCGGCCAGGTTTTCGACCTTCTTGCGGCTCTGGGCGTCGCCGATGACGATGGCGAACTCGTCGCCGCCCATCCGGCCCACATGGCCGTCGGCACCAACTTCCTCGGTTAACCGCTTCGCGACTGCCTGAAGCACCGCGTCTCCCTTCGGGTGACCGAAGGTGTCGTTGACCGGCTTGAAGCCGTCGAGGTCGAGAAACATGATCGCACAGGGGACATTGCTGCTGCACGCATGGCGCAGGGCTTCGCCCAACAACTGGCGAACACGGCCACGGTTGGGCAAGCCGAGCAGCACGTCCATGTTGGCGAGGTGGGTCAGCCGCTCCTGCGTGTTGCGCACGTCCGTGATATCCGACCCGACGCCGCGGAATCCACCGAATCGCCCGGCCGTGTCGATGATCGGGTCTCCGGCGATCGAGATCCAGCGCGGTCCGTGGCTGGTCTGAAGCTCCATCTCGAGCGAGTTGAACGGCTGCTTTTCGAGCATTTTGCGGCCCAGCTCGGCATTGCCGCCGAGCAGCGCCGGCAGGGAATAGCCGAGGATCTGGCTTGAAGGACGCCCAAGCAGGGCGGTCATTCGGGAACTGATGTAGGTGACGCGATTCTCGTCATCGACCTGCCACAACCAGCCCACGCCGCGCCGTTCATATTCCTGCAGCAGCAGGCTTGCGCTTTCTGATTGGCTGCCGACGTCAGCGTTGGTCTTGAGCTGGTGGTACGCCCAGCGGGCGACGGTCATGACGCCGAAAACCGCCACACCCAGCGTGTAGAGGATCGAGAGCATGCTCTGAAACGGGACGGAGCTCGGCTCCAGCAGAAGCATGGTACTGACGGCCGCGGTGAACAGGGACATCCAGGCCACAACGCAGGACTGAACGACGACAAGTCCGAGCGCGGCGATGCCCAGACCAGCCACGATCGATGCCACAATGACTTGCCGCGACGGATCGAGCATTGGGAAGGCGTAGAGCGGCAGGGCCAGAAACACAGCTCCGCGCACAAGTACGTCGCCAATCATCTGCCAATTGGGAACCTGCCGCGCGGAACGGCCAACGTGGGTGACCGCCTGATTGCGAGCAAGCTGCATCGCCCCGAAGTTGATAATCGCGATGGCCGCAACCCAAACAGCGAGAAGGATGCCATCCACCTCCCCCCATGTTCCAATCGCCAACAACCCTGCGGCGATCCCATTGGCTGCCGCAAAGAAGGGTGCCAGCTGCCCGCGCGAGATCAGCTGAATGTCGCGCAGCGGCGAGCTGTCGGTTTCGACATGCTGACTCGACACGCCAATCGACTCGCCGTCAGGGAGACGGGCGGCAATCATCCGTTTGTAACGATCTGGTGCCTCGTACATTCGCTCTCGCTTTCTGGTCACCATCGGCGGTAACCGAAGAGAGTTGAGAGGCGGTTAAGACGAGGGCGTAACCTGCTGCTTTTCAAGATGGAGCGAGTCCAGCTCGCGAGTCACGATCGGGTGGTAAAGCGGCCTCGCCTGCCGGTAGATCCGCGCAGCAATCGGCCTTCCCCATTTTTCATCTTTGGCCAGGGCCAGGATCAACGGGCGAACGAACTTCCGGCGACCAATGCTGGTCAGGAAGCTCTCCAACGACGGGATTGCCGGGTCGAACCGGTTGGCGACCGCCAACTCCAGCCAGGCAAAGCGGATCTCGCTGTTGGTCGCATCCGACAGGGACAATGTGCGGTCCAGTTGCGCGAGACGCGCTTGCGCCAGGCGGCGTGGCAGCTGGTCAAGGAAGCGAAGCTTCTCCGCCGTATTCCACCGGCGCCACGCGGAGGCATCCAGGCTGCCGCGCGCTGCGAATGACGATGCGGCAGAATCCACGGCGGCAAAGACCTTCGGGTCGGACGGAACCGAATTGCCTGGAAGCCCCGGACGATAGACCCAGTCATCAAGCTTCAGTTCGCGCTCCAGACGCTGGTTGCCAGCGATGAGATGTTGCCGAACTTCGCTCAGAAACATGGCTGTGGTCACCGGCTCGAAGGCATGACGGTTGAACCAGCTGCGCAAGAAGGCATCGAACCGCTCTCGTCCGACCGACGCTTCGATCCGGCGGAGGAAGGCGGCCCCCTTTTCATAAGCGATCTCGGTCAGGCCGGAGTCCGGGTGACGGCCGGCAAGATCGAGATGAAGCCGCGTGTCGGGCGCCTTCGATCCGCCGAGCCGGGCGATCTCCTCATTCAGCGAGGCTGTTCCGAGGGCAATCTGTTGTGCTGCCGTAACTGGCCCGAACAACTCTTCGACAATGCGTCGCTCGGCATAGGTTGTGATCCCCTCATTGAGCCAAAAGTCGGACCAGGTGGCGTTGGTCGCCAGGTTCCCGGACCAGCTATGGGC
>CBFGZJ010000019.1:0-14370 GCA_965653215.1 uncultured Sphingomonas sp.
CAGCATCGTCACGTGGCACCGGGTTGATGAGATTCTCGCTGGCGGAATCATTGCGCTGATCCACGCGGGGTGGCTAGGCGAGAAAGCCGGTATAATCCTTCGCCGGCTGCCGATCTGGCCATTCGCGATTGCATTGCTGATTGCCAGCCACCCGGACGGCGGACCGATGCAATATCTGCGACCTTACGCTGCAGCGCTGCTGGTCGGTTCCTCACTCGCGAACGCACCGCTTTGGCTCGATCGGGTCATGACTTCGCGGCCGATGGTCTACATCGCCGAGGTGTCCTACGCGCTTTATGTCTTCCACGGCGTGCTGGTGCACACCTGGCTCGGGACGGGGGACCGTATCGAGAAATATCTCAAGCGCCCGCTGCTGTTCGCGGCAACGTTCGGCTTGGCGCATTTGTCGACGCGCTACTTCGAGCGGCCGATCACCCGCGCGGTTCGCCGTGCCTCCAATGCAACAGGTCCGGCCAAGACAGCGTAGTTCCGGAATCAGGTTCCGATACTGATTGACCCTCGCGCGAGTGCCGTGGCACTCTGCTTGCAATGGCTAGCAAACGACTGGCTGCAGCAGGAGAGGTCCAATGGGCGGTCGCAATACACATCGGCGGGTTGGAAGCATGATCCGCGTCGCCGCGCTGTCAGGAATTTCTTATCTGGCGCTCGCGGGTGCCGTCGCACTGGCACAGCCGGCGGGGGAAGCAACTCCCGCCGCGCCGGTTGCACCGGCCGAGGACAGCGGCGGAGTCGAGGAGATTGTCGTCACCGCCCAGAAACGCGCCGAGAATGTGCAGGACGTGCCGATCGCTATTTCGGCCGTGTCGAATGAATATCTCGAATCCCGGGGGATTACCTCGATCGACAATCTTGGATCGATCGCGCCGAACGTGAAGATCGAGCGCACACCGTCCAACAAGACGATCAGTCAGATTGCGATCCGCGGATCCGTGACAATCAACCCGGCGATCACTTGGGAGCCGGCGGTCGGCCTCTACCTGGACGGCGTGTACATCGCCAAGGCGCAGGGCTCGATCTTCGATATCGCCGATCTGGAGCGGGTGGAGATCCTGCGCGGCCCACAGGGCACGCTTTACGGCCGCAACACGCTCGCCGGTGCGGTCAACCTGATCACCCGCAAGCCGTCAGGAGAAGCCGGCGGAGAGTTTGAACTCACCTATGGCAACTATGGCTATGCCAAGGGGCGGGCGGTGCTCGACCTGCCGCAGATGGGTATTTTCAGCGCCAAGATCTCGGGTCAGGCGCAGACCCGAGACGGGTTCATCAAGATCGGCCCCAATCCATTCGAGGATGATTTCCTCGCTGATCTGTTGTCGGGCCCGCCCTCGGTCAATCGGACGAATGACCTCGATAATTATAGCGGCATGCTGCAGATCCGCGCCGAGCCGAGTGACGACGTCGCCATCGACTATACTTATGATTATAGCCGCTACGATCAGCGGCCGGACTTTTCCCAGCTTTTCCAGGTTAATCGGAATAACGATCCGCGTGACATCTTTGACCCAAACCCCGCCAACCCAAGTTACTCCGGGATCCCGCTCTACCTCTTCGCCGACCGCGACCGTCAAAGCCGCGGCAGCATCGATGCCGACCCGCTCTTCGAGAAGACGACCACCCAAGGTCATGCGCTGACAATTTCCTGGGATGTCGGCGACGCGACGATCAAGTCGATCACCGCCTATCGCAAGCTGAAGTGGGCGGACAGCCTCGATCTCGATGGCTCGCCCATGGACATCGCACTTACCGCGCGGTCAAGTCGCTACAAAAGCTTCACGCAGGAGCTGCAGGCGAGCGGCACGGCGCTCGACGATCGGCTCAACTATGTCGTCGGCGCCTATTATCTCAAGGACAAGGCGGAGACCGATAACCCGCTCAACTTCTTCTTCCACACCGAACGGCTCTTCTCGAGCTATGGCTCGCACACCAAGGCTTACGCCGCCTATGCGCAGCTCGACTATCGCATCACCGATCCACTCGTCCTGACGATTGGCGGGCGCTATTCACACGAGCGCAAGGACATCAAACGGTTCTTCCGAGTGCTTGCGACGACCAACCCGGCTGCCCCTCCCGCCCCGTTCACCGCCATCGACGTGGGCTATGGCGATGTGCCGGACGCCAAGTTCAGCGATTTCAGTCCAGCCGCCACCATCCGCTATGAAATCAACGACAACATCAACGTCTATGCGCGCTACGCCAAAGGCTTCAAATCGGGCGGCTTCAATGGCGAGACCCAAGTTACGGAGTTCCCTCCGAGCGACGACTGCCCGAGCGGAGCCCCGGAACTGTGCGAGCCCTATGAGGCGGAAAAGGTCAACAGCTATGAGATCGGGTTCAAGTCGCGGCTGTTCGACAATCGGCTGCAACTGAACGCCGCCGCCTTCTGGGACAAGCACAAGGATATCCAGCTGTCGGTGTTTCTGGGCGAAGGCGCCGCGTCGGTGGTTCGCAATGCCGCGGCGGCGCGGATCTGGGGCTTGGAGTTCGAAGCGATTGCACGGCCCGTCGAGTGGCTGACCGTGAATGGTTCGGCAGCCTATCTCAATTCCAAATACAAGAGCTTCATCGACGCGGGCGAAGAGGTGGCCGACAACCGTGCCTTTCCGCACACGCCCAAATACACCGCCGCGCTGGGGGTCGATGCTCGCGTCGCGCAGGGTAACTGGGGTCAACTGAACCTGATCGGAGACCTCAACCATGTCTCCTCTTACTTCACCTTCCCTTATCCGCTGCGCACACCCAGCGAATCCGACCAGAACGCCTACACCACCAAGTCGCCCGGGCGCACGATCGTAAACCTGCGCAGTGCGCTAACCGACATCCCGCTTGGCAGCGGCAACGCAAAGGGCGAGCTCACGCTGTGGGTGCGCAATCTGTTCAAGGAAGACCGGCCGCAGAACTTCATCGATTTCGGACCGACTTTTGGTGGTCTAACGGTCGCCTACTATCCCGATCCGCGGACCTACGGTGTGACTGCCGGGATTCGCTTCTAGAGGGCGCGGTCCGGCGGAGGTTCCGTCGGACCCCGTCCTGCATCCTGGTGAAAAGTGGTGCGGTCGAGAAGACTCGAACTTCCACGGCCTTTCGGCCACAGCGACCTCAACGCTGCGCGTCTACCAGTTCCGCCACGACCGCACTCGTGAAATGCGCCGCCCGAAATGGAGCGGCGCTCTGGTAAGGCGCGCGCTCTAGCAAAGCCCATTAGGCGGCGCAATGCCGCTCAGGTTCGCTCCAAAATGGAGCGATGGTAAATGCTGCATTTACGATTTGCCGCGAGCTTCGTTAAGCTATGGCCATGCTGCTTGCCGCTGCTGCCCTCGCTGCGATCTCGCCATCCGGACCAGCCGTGCACTCGACCGCACGGGTCACCGTCCGGGTTCTCGCTCCTGCGCACGCGTCATCTACGGAATGGGAGCGGGCGCCCCGCCAGTCCAGACGCGAGACCCTGATCCGGAGCGAGACCGGCGAGCGCGTGCCCGCTCGTCTGATCGAATTTCAATAAAGGAACATCGGCATGCCGGTGATGGCCTGCAGCCGGGCGCGGTAGGTGTGGACGTCGTAGAGATTATCAACATCGACCAGCTTGCTACCTTCGAGCAGGTGGCCGATCGGGACATCGGCATAGCGGCCGCCGCGCACGGCAAGCATCCGCCCATGATCGCCGGCTGAAAGCAGCTGAATCGCCTGACGGCCGAACGCCAGCGAGACCATCAGGTCAAGCGCGTCGGGGACGCCGGACCGCATGAGATAGGCAAGTTGCTGGACGACCGTTCCGGCCTTGATCCGCTTGTCGAGCTGCTGGGCAATTCGCGACGAGATGGGTGCGCGGCGGCGCTTGCTGGCCACGGTCGAAAGCTCGTCCGCATGATCCTCGCCCTCGATGGATGATCCTTCGGAAACGACCAGCATCGCGTAGCGGCCCGGATGGTCCGTGAGATCGACAGACACCAGCTCAGCCAGCCGGTCGATGTTGACTGGGCATTCCGAGATGAGCGTACGGTCCACCTGGGCCAGGAAGCCCGAAAGCAGGGCGGTCTCGCCGCTGCGACGCCCAAACAATTCAACGATGCCGATCCGTTCGTGACTGGCGACGGTCGTGCGCAGCGCCTGAATGGCTTCGACCGAGCGGCTCACCGCGGTCGCAAAGCCGATGCAATAGTCAGTCCCATAGACGTCATTGTCCATCGTCTTGGGTATCGAAAGCACCTTGAACCCCTGGCCGGAGAGGTGCGCAGAAAAACGCAGCGTTCCGTCGCCGCCGAGAGTCACGAGAGCCTCAATGCCCATGGCATCCAGCGTCTCCAGGACCTTTTCAGTCTGGTCGCCGTCACCGACCGTCCGCGGATCAGTGCGGGACGTGTGCAGGATCGTGCCACCGGTCCGATCGATGCCGCGCACCCGCGCCCGATCGAGGACGACGCTATGTTCAGCGATCGACGCGGGGTCACCTGGATCGATCGCAAGCACCCCAGCCCAGCCGCGCCGAAAACCGGTCACAGTCCAGCCGAGATCTTCGGCCGAAAGCGTCACCGCCCGAATGCAAGCGTTGAGGCCAGGCACATCACCGCCACCGGTGAGGATGCCGATCCGCATTGTCATTTCCCCCTGATCAGGCTGCTGGCGGACCCAGCGTTACGGTTAAGCGCTCCGCTCCCTCGGGAACATTCATCTCGGCGCTATTGAAACTCGCACTCGCACCGGGCGGAAGCACTCGCGCCGGTGGAGAGATGGTCCAGCTGTAGATCAGCTTCCCGCCAGAATCGCGGAGCTCGGCCTTGAGCGGCGGAACGTCCTGCGGCTGATCCGTCGGGTTGATGACCCGACCGCTGACCTCGAACAGTTCGTTGCCGCTGGCGAGTTGCTGGCGGTCGCTGTTGCGCACCTGGAGCAGCAACGGGGTTTCTTGTACACCGGCCATCCCGAACCGCTCTCGCCACTGCATGGGAGCAAGGAAATAAAGTGCCAGCGCCACCGCAATCAGGATGGCGAGAATCAAAGGCAGGATTGGCAACCGCCGCCGGCGTTCAGCCTCCTCGCCAGTAAAAACAAAATCATCCTCGGACTCCTCGCCCGCAGCGGATGCGCCGGGGTCCGGAGAAGCCGCAGGCACCGCCATTGTGTGCTCTGCCGCCGCGTCATCCGCTTTGCCTGCGCTGCTCGCGTCAGTCGTGTGAAGCACCGGGGCGGCCCATGAGTCCGCGGACTCGCCGGGGGCTTGGTTTGTACGCTGGTCGGCGGTGAAGTGCGCGTCCTGGACCTCCCCAGATCGATTCTCGTCAGTCGGATCAGGTGCGATCTCGGCCGATGTTGGCGACTGCGCGGTAGAAGGCGTCTCCGTAGCCTGGGGCCGCGGTGAGGGGTACACTGACCCAACGCCAGGCTCCGCTGATGAGTCAGGAAGCTGGAACCAGCTGTGTCTGCACGACGCACAACGGACTTGGCGTCCGCCCGGCGGAACCGCGCCATCCTGAACCACATAGCGAGTGTTGCAGGCGGGGCACGTCAGAATCATCGTTGTGGCAACCTCCGCATGCGCCTGACCCTCGATAAACGCCATTGGGAAGCATTGGCAAGGCAGCACCAGTCGTGTCAAAACACAAGAGCGAGTCCACTGGGGGTGAAGCTGGCACAGATTGTCGAATTCGAGGCCGTCGGTCTTCGCTACGGGACCGGTGCGGAGGTGCTGCGAGACCTCGATTTCAAGCTGGCAGCAGGAGGCTTCTACTTCCTGACCGGGCCGTCCGGCGCTGGAAAGACCTCCTTGCTCAAGCTGCTGTACCTGGCGCAGCGGCCGACCCGGGGGCGGATCCGGCTGTTCGACGAGGATTTGGCGGAGGCGTCCCGCGACTCCCTTCCGGCCTTCCGGCGGCGCATTGGAGTCGTATTCCAGGACTTCCGGCTCGTGCGCCATCTTTCCGCGTTCGACAATGTCGCGCTACCCCTGCGGATTGCCGGCAGGAGCGACGCCGAGATCGACGGCCCCGTCCGCGAAATGCTCGCCTGGGTGGGGTTGGCGGATCGCGCTAGTGCACGCCCTCCTACCCTTTCCGGCGGGGAGCAGCAGCGGGTGGCGATCGCTCGCGCCGTGATCGGCCAGCCCGACCTGCTGGTCGCCGATGAGCCGACCGGCAATGTGGACGCCGACATGGCGGCCAGGCTGATCCTGCTGTTCGAGGCCCTGAACCGGCTTGGCACGACGGTCGTGGTTGCAACCCACGACGTCAGCTTGATTGCCTCCGTCCGCGCCGCACAGATCCTGCGGATCGAGAATGGCAATTTGATTGATCATACGGGGAATTTGCGGCACCCGCCGCGCCCTGCCAGCGGAACGGCCAACGCGTGAACGCCTGGCGCCTCTCGTCGGCGGCGAAGCGTCGCCTGCTACCGGACACCGGGCTGCGCGGCCCGACGCCGTGGGTGCTGGCGATCATGATGTTCGTCACCGTGAGCGTCGCCGCAGCAGCGCTTTCGCTGGCGAATGCCGCGCAACTGGTCGCTAGCGGCGCCGAACGCGGCTATTCGGTGCAGCTTGACGGGGGCAGCGCCACCGCCGCTGACATCGCTCGCACCGTCGCGGCCATTCCGGGCGTCACCAGTGCCCGGCCGGTCGGAGAATCGGAGATGCGGGAGACCCTGGAACGCTGGCTCGGAGCTGCCGCGCTTGCCGACGAGTTGCCGCTTCCGATGCTGGTTGATGTTGAACTTGCGCCGGGCGCGGATGAACGGGCGGTCGCCCGGGCGGTCTCAACCCAAATCCCGGGTGCGGAACTGACCGGTCATGGCGCGGCGCTTGGTCCGCTGCTCTCTGCCATGCGCTCGCTGATCCTGCTCGCCTGGGGCCTGGTGCTACTGATGGCCGCCGCCACCGGTGCGGCGGTGGTCCTGGCGGCCAGGGGTGCCCTTGATACCTACCGGTCCACGATCGAGATCATGCACGGAATCGGGGCGACCGACGAGCAGATCGCCCAACTGTTCCAGCGGCGGATCGCGCTTGATGCCTTCGCCGGCGGTGTCGCCGGAGCGGCCTCGGCAGGACTGGTTCTGCTCGTCATCGTCGGAAATACGTCCTCGCTGGTCGGCGATCTCGCGGGACGCGCAGCGCTTGGGCTGCGGGACATCGCCATTCTTGCGGCATTGCCCCTCGCGGGAACCCTGCTCGCGACAATCGTAGCGCGACAGGCCGTCCTCCGTTCTCTCAAGCATAACCTGTGATTCTGCGGCTAACAGCACTGCTGATCCTGCTCTACGCGCTGGGCTTCGCCCTGTTCGCGGTCGATCTTGGGGCACCGGCTCCGCCGTCGAGAACCGATGCGATCATCGTTCTGACTGGAGGAAGCGGCCGAATCGAGCGAGCGACCGAACTGCTGAGCTCCCGCCACGCCAAGCGGATGTTGATTGCTGGGGCCGATCCGGTGGTCGCCAAGGGTGACCTCGTCGAACGGACCGAGAGCAGTCCTCAACTGTTCGCCTGCTGCGTCGACCTTGGGACGGAGTCGGTCGACACACGCTCGAACGCGGAGGAGGCACGCCGGTGGATGCGCCGGAACAAGTTTCGCTCGCTCCGGCTGGTGACAAGCGACTGGCACATGCGCCGGGCGCTTTACGAATTCGAACGCGATCTTGGCGCCGACTATCGCATCGTTCCCGATGCGGTCCGCTCGCAGCCAAGCCTCACCATCCTGCTTGGCGAATATAGCAAATATGTTCTTCGCCGCCTCGCGGTCTGGCTCGACATTTGATTACCGCTGCCGTGCGCTCGACGCTATTCGCGCTGCTCTTCTATCCGGGAACCCTGCTGTTCGCGATCGCCACGCTGGCAGCTTCCCTGGTGGGAAGCCGGAGCACGCAAGCTACCGTGCGGCTGTGGGCAGCCGTTCACCATCACCTCGTCACCCATGTGCTTGGCATCCGGCTTCAACTCGAAGGCCACATTCCTGAAGGACGAGTGCTGTTTGCCGCCAAGCACCAGGCGATGGTCGAAACGATCGAGCTTATGCGCCTTGTCCGTGGGCCGATTGTCGTGCTGAAGAAGGAGCTGGCGGAAATGCCGTTCTTCGGTTGGGCGACCCGGCGGTACGGCGTCATTCCGGTCGATCGAGCGGCGGGCGCGACGGCGCTGCGGTCGCTCGTTTCCGCTGGCCGGGAGGCAAGGGCCAGCGGCCGGCCGGTCGTGATCTATCCGGAAGGAACGCGGGTGCGGCCCGGCGAAACGCCGCCGTTGCAGGCAGGATTTGCCGCCCTTTACCGGGCGCTCGATCTGCCAGTCGTCCCAATCGCCCTCGACAGTGGCCGGCTGTGGGGCCGCGGGTTCATCAAGCACCCAGGAACAATCCGCTTCGTGATTGGAGAGATCATTGAGCCGGCCCTCCCCCGTACGACCATCGAGGCGCGCGTCCACGCGGCCATCAACCTGCTCGAAGCCTAAGCCCGCAGGGTCGCCCCAAGCTTTTCCGCAGCGGCAACAATCTTCGCGCCGATTGCCGCGATATCTGGATCCGTGAAGCTCTTGTCCGATGGCTGCAAAATCACTTCCACCGTGAGGCTGAGTGCGCCCTCGGCTGGCTGGTAGCGGTCGAACACCCTCGCCCCGACGATCGCTCCCTTGTCCGCGCCTCGGATCGCCCTGACCAGCGCGTCGGCGGCAAGCTGATCCGGGACGTTGAACGCGAAGTCACGGCTGACCGGCTGCAACGCTGGCGGAGCGAAGGCCGCACGAGTTCGGCCACCACCCGGCCGAGCAGCGGGAATCGCGTCGAGATAGATTTCGCCAGCCACCGTGCTTGCCGGCGCTTCGAGCGCCTTCACCACCCGCGGGTGCAATTCACCGAACACCGCGAGGGTGGTCTTGGGACCCAAAGTCAGCCGCGCCGAACGCCCGGGGTGCCAAATCTCGCCCGCGTCCATCATCACTTGCAGGTTCGCGACCGGCGCTCCCGCGGCTTCGAGCAAGGCCAGCACCTCCGCCTTGGCATCGTAGGCGTTGAATGGCTGAGCCTTGCCGGACTGCCAGCTGCGGGCGCTCCGCTCGCCAGCCATGATCAGCCCAAGCGTCAGCCGCTCACCTTCGGCCAGATAACGCCGGCCGATCTCGAACATTCGAACGTTATTCACGCCGCGATCGGTGTTGCGGCGGGCAGCGGCGATCAGCCCCGGGAGAAGCGACGACCGCATCACCTTCATGTCTTCGCTGATCGGATTGGCGAGGGTCCAGGCCCCGCCGCCGATGGCTTCGGCTTCCTGTTCCGCAATGAAGCTCCAGGTTACCGCTTCGTCGAAGCCGCGGGCGGCGGCGGCACGGCGAACCCGCCGCTGCAGGCGCTGGGCCGGAGTCGCGGTTGGCAGCGCAACGCCGCTGTCGCGTGGCAGCGGGGTCGAGGGGATTCGATCGTAGCCGTGAATCCGCGCGACCTCTTCGATCAGGTCAGCCGGGCCGTCGACATCGCGCCGCCAGCTGGGGACTTGCGCGTCGCCATTGGCAGCAAAGCTGAAGCCAAGCCGCTGGAGGATGTGCCGCTGATCGGATTCGGCAACCTCAACCCCACCCAATTCCAGCGTTCGGTTCGGATCGAACGGAATCGTCTTGGTCGCCAGCGGTGGAGTTCCGACTCGAACGACGGTGGAGGCCTCGCCGCCGCAGATGTCGAGGATCAACCCGGTGAGGATGGCGAGACCATCATCAAGAAAGGCCGGATCGACACCACGCTCGAACCGCGTACGCGCATCACTGGTGAGCCCCAGCCTTTGCCCGGTAAGCGCAATGCGCTCCGGCGTGAAATAGGCAACCTCAAGCAGGACGTCAGTTGTTCCTTCAGTCACCCCGCTATGCTCGCCGCCCATGATCCCGGCGATGTCGTGAACCTGCCGTTCATCGGCGATCACGGTCATCGACGGGTCGAGCGCATAGTCCTTGCCGTTGAGAGCGACGACCGTCTCGCCGTTCCGGGCACGACGAGCAACCACCGCGCCCGACAGCTCGGCGAGGTCATACGCATGGCTTGGCCGGCCATGGTCCAGCATCACATAGTTGGTGATGTCGACCAGCGCGGAGATCGAACGCTGCCCGACGGCTTGCAGCCGCCGCTGCAGCCACTGCGGCGAGGGTCCGTTGCGGACGCCGCGAAGCGTCCGACCGAAAAATGCGGGGCAGCCTTCCGGGTCGTCGGTACGGATCTCGACCGGACAGTCGAACGCGCCTTCGATTTCCCGCACGGGCAGCGGCTTGAGCACTCCCAACCCCGCAGCCGCAAGGTCGCGAGCGATCCCGCGCACTCCCATGCAATCCTGGCGATTGGGAGTGATCGCGACATCGAACAGCGGATCATCAAGGCCGGCCCAACCGACATAATCGCGCCCGACCGGCGCGTCGGCCGGCAGCTCAATGATCCCGTCATGGTCGTCGCCAAGCTGGAGTTCGCGAGACGAGCACATCATCCCATTGGACTCGACGCCGCGGATCGTCGCCTGCTTGAGGGTAAAGTCGCTTCCCGGAACGTAGGTGCCTGGGCCGCCGAACACGCCGACCAGCCCGGCTCGCGCATTCGGTGCTCCGCAAACCACCTGCAAAGGCGCCCCATCGCCTACGTCCACCGTCAGCACCTGCAGCTTGTCGGCCTGCGGATGCGGTGCAGCGGTCAGGACTTTGGCGATTCGGAAGGGCTTCAGCAGCTCGGCCGGGTTGGCGACCCCCTCCACCTCGATGCCGATCGACGTCAACGTCTCGGCGATGGTCCCCGCGTCGGCGGAGGTCTCGAGATGATCCTTGAGCCATGAAAGGCTGAACTTCATGCGCCCACACCCCCACTGAGGGTCGGCACGTCGAGGAATGAAAACCCGTAATGCTTGAGCCAGCGAAGATCGCCGTCGAAGAAGGCGCGCAGGTCGCTCATCCCATATTTCAGCATCGCTAGTCGGTCGACGCCGGTGCCAAAGGCAAACCCCTGCCATTCATCGGGGTCGAGGCCGCAATTCGCGATGACCCGCGGGTGAACCATGCCCGCGCCGAGAACCTCCATCCAGCCTTGTGAGCCGCCGACCGTGCGTTGGCCTTTCTCGATCGACCAACCGGCATCGACCTCGGCTGACGGCTCGGTGAACGGAAAGTAGGACGGCCGCAGACGTAGAACGATATCGTCGCGCTCGAAAAAGGCTTTGAGGAACGTCTCAAGCGTCCATTTGAGATGACCCATATGGATGTGCCGGTCGATCACCAGCCCTTCCACCTGGTGGAACATGGGCGTGTGCGTTGCATCGCTGTCCGAGCGGTAGACGCGACCAGGCGCGATCACGCGAAGCGGCGGCTGCTGGCTCATCATCGTCCGGATCTGCACCGGTGAGGTATGCGTGCGCAGGACCATCGGCCGCTCATGCTCGCCCGACAGGTAGAAGGTGTCGTGCATCGCCCGGGCCGGATGGCTTTCCGGGATATTGAGCGCGGTGAAATTGTGCCAGTCGTCCTCGATCTCGGGCCCTTCCGCGACCGCGAAGCCAAGATCAGCGAAGATCTCCGCCAGCTCGTCCATCACTTGGCTGACGGGATGGATCGACCCTTTGGGCGAGGTAACTTCGGGCAGGGAGAGATCGAGCCGTTCGGTGGCAAGGCGGCGCTCCATCTCTTCTGTCTCAAGCGCATCCTTGCGCTCGGCGATGGCCGTGGTGATCGCTTCGCGCAGCGCATGGATCTTGGGCGCTTCCGCGGCGCGGGTATCCGGGTCCATGCCGCCCAGCGACTTCAGCAGCGCGGTGATGCTTCCTGATTTGCCAAGTGCGGTCACCCGCAGCTGATCGAGCGCGGGCAGATCAGGCGCTTCCCGGATTTGATGCAAGAGTTCGTCGGACATGGAAGCGGCGCTCTAGCAACGAAAAGGGCGCCGCAGCAACGCCGCGACGCCCTCGATGACTTGGCCGAGGCGGAGCTTAGGCGGCCTTTTGCTCCAATGCGCTCTTCGCCTGGGCAATGATTGCGCTGAACGCTTCGCCTTCGTGCATCGCGATGTCGGCCAGAACCTTCCGGTCCAGGTCGATGTTCGCGAGCTTGAGCGCGTGGATGAACTGGCCGTAGGTTAGGCCTTCCGCGCGAACCGCAGCATTGATCCGCTGGATCCACAGAGCGCGGAAGTTCCGCTTCTTCACCTTGCGGTCGCGGTAGGCGTACTGGCCGGCCTTCTCAACGGCCTGACGGGCGATCCGGATCGTGTTCTTGCGACGGCCGTAATAGCCCTTTGCCTGGTCCAGGATCCGCTTGTGCTTGGCGCGGGTGGTCGTGCCGCGTTTTATTCGTGCCATGGTCTATCCGCTCCTTAATTGAGGCCGTAGGGCGCCCACAGCTTGACCGTCTTGGTGTCCGCTTCGGACAGGACGGTGGTGCCGCGGTTCTGGCGGATATATTTGGCGTTGTGGCTGATCAGCCGGTGGCGCTTGCCTGCCACCCCGTGCTTGATCTTGCCGGTCGCGGTGAGCTTGAAGCGCTTCTTCACGCCGCTCTTGGTCTTCAGCTTGGGCATTTTCGTCTCCTTGTGCGTCCAGCGACGCGACGTTTGCGAACAGCCGCGGCAGCCCTTACCGGCCGGGCCGTTCAATTTTCCAATCATCTGGAAAGCGGCGGCCTATAGTTAGCCGGCCACATTCTGGCAAGCCGACCGTTCCCCAAGGAACGGCGGGAGGGTTAATCGAACAGGCTTGAGACGCTGGTCTCGTCGGCGATTCGGCGGATCGCTTCGGCGATTAATGGCGCGATCGTCAGATAGCGAATCTTGCTTCCGTTCTCGTTCCCCTCGGGCAACTGAATCGAGTCACTGACGACCAGTTCGGTCAGGGCCGAGGCAGCGACCCGCGCAACCGCGCCCCCCGACAACACACCGTGAGTGACATAAGCGAAGACTTCGTTCGCCCCTCCCTGCTTGAGCGCCGCAGCGGCGTTGCACAATGTCCCTGCCGAATCGACGATGTCGTCGATCAGGATGCAGGTCCGGCCCTCGACCTCACCGATGATGTTCATGACCTCGGATTCGCCGGCCCGCTCGCGCCGCTTCTCGACGATCGCCAGCGGAGCGTTGTTGAGCCGTTTGGCGAGCGCCCTGGCCCGCACCACGCCGCCGACGTCCGGAGAGACTACGGTCAGCTCACGCGAGCCGAATCGCGCCTGGATGTCGGCGGACATCACCGGCGCGGCGTAAAGGTTGTCGGTCGGGATATCGAAGAAGCCCTGGATCTGGCCGGCATGAAGGTCGACGGACAGCACGCGATCCGCGCCCGCAGTGGTGATCAAATTGGCCACAAGCTTGGCGGAAATCGGGGTGCGTGGGCCCGGCTTCCGGTCCTGGCGAGCATAGCCGAAATAAGGAAGAACAGCGGTAATCCGCTTGGCCGATGCGCGGCGCAGCGCATCGATGCAGATCAGCAGTTCCATCAGATTGTCGTTGGCCGGGTAACTGGTGGACTGGATTACGAAGACGTCTTCGCCACGGACATTCTCGTGGATTTCGACGAACACTTCCTCATCGGCGAAGCGCCGGACACTGGCATCAGTCAGCGGGATTTCGCAATAGTCACTGATTGCCCGAGCGAGCAGCAGATTGGAGTTGCCAGCCAGCAATTTCATCGTGGGTCCCCGTCGTGAAGCCCGCCCCTTAGCCATCCGGCAAGCGCCGCGAAAGGGTTCGCTTTGGCCGGCTCGCACGTTAGGGCGGCACGATGGCTGAACGATTGATCATTGCTCTTGCCCAGATGAACCAGCGTATGGGTGACCTCGCCGGCAACGCAGGCGCGATCCTGGACATGCGGCGAGCGGCCGGCGAAGCCGATCTGCTGCTGGTGCCGGAACTCCAGCTCGTTGGCTATCCGCCCGAAGATCTAGTGCTCAAGCCGGGGTTTATCCGAGCCGTCCGGGAGCATACCGAAGAGCTGATCGCGGCCACCGCGCAGCCCGGCCCAGCGATCGCCTTCGGAACGGTGCTCGAGGAACAGGGCCGCCGCTACAATGCACTCATCCTTGCTGAGGGAGGCAAGGAAATCGCCCGCCGCTACAAGCATGAGCTGCCCAACTACGGCACCTTCGACGAAAAGCGCCTGTTCGATTGCGGTCCCCTGCCGGAGACAATCGAATTTCGCGGGGTGCAGCTCGGCATCCCAATCTGCGAAGACATCTGGCTTGATCGCGTCTGCAAGCATCTCGCGGCGCGGGGTGCGGAAATGTTGCTTGTTCCAAATGGCAGCCCTTATGAGCTCGACAAGGACGATCTGAGGCAGAAGCTCGTCCGTCAGCGGGTGCGCGAAACCGGATTGCCGATTGTCTACCTGAACCGTGTCGGCGGCCAGGACGAACTGGCGTTCGACGGTTCATCCTTCATCCTCAAC
>CBFGZJ010000020.1:0-14117 GCA_965653215.1 uncultured Sphingomonas sp.
GAATAGCGACTGCACCGCCTCGGCCAACACATGCGCGAAGTCATGGCGCACCAGCTCCAGCGCATCACGCTCATCCTTGGCGGTGACAAGCGCGAGGGCGGAATCCTGTTCCAGCGGCCGGTTGAGGTCGCGCAGCTCGCCGTCGACCTTTGCCGCAAGCGCGGCCTTCGCCAGCCCGGGGCCGATCGCGGCGGCAATCTCCGCCGGGGTTGTTCCTTCGGGGACTTCGCGAATGGAACCGTCGGGCAGGGTAATCTTGAACATCAGGCTCATGGCGGACGGCTGTAGCCGCGACACGAGAAGCCCTCAACCGTGGAAGGGAGCCGCTCCGAGACGCTTGCCAACCCCAGCCATTCACTGCACGTTCCGGCGGCTCGGGTGGGGGTTCGAGGCATGGATGGTTATCGGGCGTGGCACGCCGACGATGTGGATCGTGCGATGCGGTTCACCGGCAATTGGAAGGACTATCTTCCGATCGCCGCGACGAATGTCCTGCTGATTATCGTCACCCTCGGGATTTATCGCTTCTGGGCGAAAGCACGTGAGCGGCGATATCTCTGGAGCCGCACGCATTTCATCGATGATCAGTTCGAATGGACCGGAACCGGCAAGGAGATGTTCGTCGGGTTTCTGTTCGTGGTCGCGATCCTGCTGCCATTTTTCCTGTTCGTGCAGTTTCTGTTTCCGGCGCTGGTCGCTCGGGGGCAGGAGGAAGAAGCCGGCGCGGTCATGACCCTGTTCTACATCGCATTTTTCTACCTGGGCGGAGTCGCGCGCTTCAGGGCGCTCCGGTATCGCCTGACGCGCAGCTGGTGGCACGGCATCCGCGGTGGATCCGACGATCCGGGCTGGAACTTCGGTGGCGAGTTTCTCGGTCGCCACCTGTTGTCGGCGATGACCCTGTTCATCCTCTTTCCATGGGCGGCGACCCGGCTGTGGAACTCACGATGGAACCGCATGAGCTTCGGCCCGCTCCAGTTCAGGGTGGACCTGACGGCAGAGGGACTGAAGGGCCGGTGGTCGCTCCTGTATCTCGTGCCGGTCGCAGCGATCATCCTGGCGATTGTGGCGGGGGCCGGGATCGTGGCCACTGCCGGAGGGCAGCCGAACCCGTCGTTGATCGGCGTGATCATCAGTATCGCGCTGCTGTTCTATTTAGCCATCCCGCTCATCACGTTGCACTGGTTCGCGAAATTTTATCGCCGGGCGGCGGAAGAAACCTCGCTCGGTGACCTGCGCTTCGGCTTCGATGCGACCACGCTGCAATGGCTTGGGCTGTTCGTCGGAAATCTTGCGCTGGCCGTTGCAACGCTGGGCTTCGGGATTGCCTATTGGGGCTATCGCCGCTGGGCATTCATGGTGCGTCATCTCCACGTTTATGGCGAAGTCGACCTCGCGGCCCTCCGCCAGTCGCAGACATCTGCACCCGCCGAAGCGGAAGGGTTCGCCGACGCATTTGAACTTGGCGCGATCTAGGACGGTGGCGGATGGCGCCATCCTCTATGATGGGGTGACAGCGACCCCGCACCTGGTGAGCCCGGAAGCGGAAAATGGTCAGCTTGTCCTCGTTACTGACGTGGGGGAGCGGCTCTCGGTTGATCCCAGCCTGCTCGTCCGGCTTGATGGTGGTGGATCGGCATTGCGGCTCGGCCGCAGGGATCGTCCCGGCTGGCGCTTGACGGTTGCGGGTCCGGTGGATCCCGCGATTGCCGCGCTGCTGCCAGACCGCGAGCGCTATGGAGCGTGGATCGACCGGGTTGGTTTGTTCTGGGCAGCCGCCGCCTTCGCCGTGGTTGCCGGGCTAGTCGTAGCGGCTGGCTACTCGGCTCCGGCGTGGCTGGCGCCGCTGGTGCCCTCGTCGTGGGAACGCGACCTCGGGACGGCCCTGGTCGGCGACTTTGGAGACAACCGCTGCAGCAGCCGCGACGGCGATCGGGCACTCGCCACTCTCGTCCGGCGGGTCGCTCCAGATGCATTCGCTGCCGGTCCGGGTCAGGTGAAAGCGACCGCGCTCGACATCGGCATCTTCAACGCGGCCGCCCTTCCCGGCGGGCAGATCATCGTCTTCCGCGGGGCCTTGGCAGAGAGCGGCAACGCCGAGGCGATGGCCGGGATCATCGCCCACGAGATCGCCCATGTCCGCCGCCGGCACGTGACCCAGGCGCTGATTCGGGAGCTTGGCATCGGCGCGCTCATTCGTCTGTTTGCCGGCGGAATTGGCGCTGATGCCCAGATGCTGATTGGCCTCAGCTATACCCGCGCCAATGAGGCGGAAGCGGACGAAGACGCGATCGCAATGCTCAAGAACGCCGGGATCGATCCGCGACCGACCGCCGCCTTGTTTTCACAGCTGGCCAAGGTCGAGGACGAGGATCGAATGCTCGACGCCGAGTTCCTTGCCAGCCACCCGGGAACGCGCAGCCGCGCGGCCAAGTTCGCGGCCTCCTACGACAAGCGCCGACCGTACCGGCCGGCGCTCTCGCAGCAGGAATGGGACGCGCTGGCAGACATCTGCTGGAAGCGGCCCGCCAAGACTTAGCGCTAGTCGCCCAGCCGGGTACGCACACCCACGAACACCGCTCTTCGTTCCACCGGCGTGAAAATGCGCCGCTGGCTTTCGGTGAGACTCGAATAATCGACCACCGCGCTGATGTCGCCGACCGCCTTCTTCGCGGTCAGATTGCGGGCATCGACGAAGAACTCGATCGAGTCGTCGAGTGACACGGCGGCCGACACGTTTACCAACGCATAGCCCTTGCCCCGGAAGCTGTTCGCGTAATCGGCCCAGGCGCCTTTCGGAACCCATTCCACCTCCGGCGTGATGTGCCATTCGGAAGGGCCGAAGCGGACCCCGGTGCGGGCGAGATGCTTCGGGATGACCGGCAGCCGGTTGTCGTCAAACTGCGCGTCGCCGCGAAAGCGGAAGTCGCTGTACTGATAGACCTGCCGGAGCGCGGCCCAGCCGGTCAGCGGTAATTCCAGCCCCGCCTCAATGCCCTGGTGCAGCGTCCGGTCGGCGTTGAAGGTCGAGGCGGGGATGTCCGGATCGGTATTGAACTGCAGCAGTTCCTTGCGCACCGCCGCGCGATAGACGCTGAGATCGAGCTCCACCGGGCCGAGCTGTCCCCGCGCACCGATCTCCCCGGTCCAGGCATGCTGGGCGTCGAGTGGAACGAAGGCGGCAAGCTGAGCAAGCTCAATGAAGCCGGGCAATTCATGCGACCGGCTGACGTTCGCGAACAGCTGAAGATGGTCGCGCGGTTTCCACAGCACACCGAACCGGGGCGAAAGCTGATGAAACCTGGCCTCGCCGTTTACTGAGAGCGGGAAGATCTGCTCCTGCCGGCGCATGCCGCTGGTGTAGATCAGTCCGCCAATCAGGGTCGCGTCGCCAAGCGCGAACCGGGCCTCGCTATAGAGATCGACGGTTCGGGCCCGCTGATCCGCGCGAAAAGTTGGCGCTCCGCGCTTGCCGTCGAGGTTGACGAAGCGCCGGCTGTCGACGGTGCCAAAACGCGCGGTTGCTCCAGCGAGCAATGTTAGCGGTCCATGTTCCCATCCGCCGCGGGCGAACAGGCCCGTGTCGAGCGACTCCTGATCCACCACCCGGAAGATCGGGTGGTGGAGGCTCTTGAGGTTGACGAATCCGCCGCCCTCGAGCGCGACCTCGCCAAGGTTCACGGTGGTTCGGTTCTGCACCCGAACCGAATCGATGTTGCGCTGCTGGTCACCGACGAAATTGCCTGTGCGCGGACTGATCAGGGCGGTGTCATAATCGAGGTTGCCGGGAAGCTCCTGACGGAGCCGATTGAGGCTGACGTAGAAGCGCGTTGCGGCGTTGGCACCGAGCGCAATTCCGAGGTTGGAGTTGAGCCGCAGCCCGCGTCGTTGGGCATGCTCCCGGTCGCCATTGGAGCGGTCGTGGGACAGGGCCAGCCAGCCGTCCGCGCCTTGGGTCGAGAAGCCGGCGCTTGCCAGTGCGCGGAGCGTGGTGAAGCTTCCTCCGTCCGAGCGAAAGCGGAGCCCTGGCGCCGAGCGGCCGGTCGGCGTGACTCCGTTGATTGCTCCTCCCAGGGTGGTGCCGCCGAAGCGGAAGGCGTTGGCGCCGCGATAGACTTCCAGCCGATTGAGCAGGGTCGGATCGAGTTCCTGGAAGTCGCCGTTGTCGTCGGCGAGGTTGATCGGGATTCCGTCCTGCAGCAGCGTGAGGCCGCGCATGTGGAAGCCACGGCTGATTCCAGACCCGCGGATCGACAGCCGCACTTCCTGCCCGAAGCGCGGCTGTGCGTAGACGCCGGGCGAAAGGGCGAGCGCATCGCGCAGCGAGACCGCCGCCTTATCCTGATAATCACTGGCGGTGACGAGGTCGGTCCCGCCAGGCCGGCCTTCCAGTTCTTCTGCTCCTTCGGGCAAGCGGCGGCCGGTAACGAGGATCACGTCGGTTGGGGCGGCTGCAGCACCTGCAACCGCGGTCGCCGAGGCAGCAGCCGCCCCGGCGAGAAGTTCAATCAGCATGCGAAAATTCCTGACAAAGATGGCTGCGGACGCAGCTCGACGGCCCGCGCAAGCGCGGGCGACAGCAGGTGTCAGATGAGTGTAGGCGGTCCGGTTGCCGGAGGCGGAGGCGCGGCGAGTGTGCGAGTGACTGCTGCTGGTGCGAATGCCCGCTGTTCGACCAATGCCGGGAGTTCCGTTGGACTCGGCGCGGCAGCAATCACCGGCAGGTCAGCGGCCATCGCGGCGAAAGCGCAGATCGCGGATGAGGCTTCGCCGTTGTGCTGTGGCGTCTGCGGTGGCTCGGCAGGCTGGTGATGACTGCCGTGCTCAGCCGAGCGGGCATGATGCTCCGCGTGAGCCGCCTCAGGCGCTGGCTGCGGGACAACACCGCTGCACCAGGTCAGCGTGATGCCCTCGTGAGAAATGACCGGCATCCAGCCCACGGGGACCAATCCGCGCAAGCCGAAGCCGAGCAGCAGGAGCAGTGCCAGCAGCGATGGTGTGGTGGTAAAGCTCCGGATCCAGGTCACGGGGCCGCTCCCTAGCTGCTCAGCCGCGCTTAGCAAAGCTGACCGCGATTTGCGGCTCTTCACGAATCGGCGGCGGTTTGCGAAAAATCGGCCGATGACGTCCACTCTCGACCTGATCACAAGCCAACCGCCGATCGACATGCTCGCGCTGCCTGACGGCCGGCGCATCGCCTATCGCTATCGTCCGGCGCTAGCCGCGCAGGCGCAGCAGCAGACGCTGGTCTTCCTCCCCGGCTACGCATCGGACATGGAAGGCTCGAAAGCGCTCACCCTCGACGGTTTCGCCGCTCGCGAAGGACTTGCGCTGCTGCGGTTCGACTATTCCGGCTGCGGCTCGTCGGAAGGCGAATTTGCGCGGGGAACGCTGCTGCGCTGGCTCGAGGAGGCGCTGGCGGTGGTCGATTCCATCACCCGCGGTCCCTTGATTGCGCTCGGCTCATCAATGGGCGGCTGGCTCGCGCTGCATCTGGCGCTGCAACGTCCAGAAAGGGTGCGCGGCCTGATCGGGATCGCTGCCGCACCGGATTTCACGGATTGGGGCTATACCAGCGAGCAGAAGGAGCTGATCGAGCGCCGCGGCAAGCTGGAAATCCCCAACCCTTACGGACCGGAGCCGGCGGTCACCTATCGCGAGTTCTGGCGGAGCGGGACCGAATTACGACTGCTCGACACGCCGATCGGCCTGCGGGTGCCCGTTCGGCTGATCCACGGCGACGAGGATCGCGAGGTGCCGGTCGCCATTGCGCTTAAGCTGCTGCAACAGCTCCGTTCAGCCGATGTGCAGTTGACTCTGGTCAAAGGCGGCGGTCACCGCCTGTCCGAACCGCACGAGTTGCAACTGCTGGTGCGGACCGTCCGCGCCTTGCTGGAGAGCGAGCAATGATGTTTTCGCTGTTGATTGCCGCCGCCGTTGCCGCGGCGCCTCCGCAGCCGGCCGACTGCTCCGCCCACACCGGCTCGCAGGCTGCCCTGTGCCGGGCGCTGGCTGCCTCGGCGGAGAAGCGCTTCGCCGACGCTGCCCAGGCGTTCGAGGCGGCGGCATCGACCATGTCCGGCAAGCCGGAAGAGGCGCGGGCGCTCGCTGCAGCCGGCAACATGTGGATCGCGGCCGGCCAAGCCGGGAAGGCGGCGCTCGCCCTCGATCGGGCGCTGGCCGGGCCGGCTCTGGTCGCCGAACAGCGCGGCGAGGCACTGCTCGACCGCGCGCGAGCGGCGGAAGCCCAAGGTGATCTCAAGGCCGCGCGGAGCCGGATCGGCGAGGCCAGCCAGTTCATCGCTGAAGATCCGTTCCTGTGGTATTTCTCTGCTGCGCTGGCTCTGCGCGAGAACGATGTCGCAGCGGCCAAGCTCGCCATCGGCCGGGCGCTAACCTTGTTGCCCAATGATGCCGCGATTCTGTTCGAGGCCGGCCATGTCGCTCATGCAGCGGGGGATGAGCGTTCCGCGCGTGATTATTGGGAGCGGGCGAAGGCGGCAGATCCGAAAAGCGCATCCGGCATTGCTGCCGCCCAGGCGCTGGCGATCGCCCCAGTGCCGATGCAGGTCGAGAAGAAGGCGCGCTGATGCGCTTTCTGCACGCCATGCTGCGGGTCAGCGACCCCGATGAAGCAGTCGCCTTTTTCCGCCTGCTCGGCCTGGAAGAGCG
Organism: uncultured Sphingomonas sp.; assembly: GCA_965653215.1. Lineage (GTDB taxonomy): Bacteria > Pseudomonadota > Alphaproteobacteria > Sphingomonadales > Sphingomonadaceae > Sphingomicrobium. The sequence continues at coordinate 6,673 of CBFGZJ010000020.1, forward strand.
GCGCCGGAAAGAGGTACCCCAAGGCCGCTACACGCTGATTTTCCTTGGCGTGCCGGGAGATCAGGGCGGCGAGGTTGAGCTGACCCACAATTGGGATGAGAGCGGCTATGGCGGCGGGCGCAACTTCGGCCATCTCGCCTATGAAGTCGACGACATCTACGCGACGTGTCGCCGGCTTGCCGAGGGCGGACTGGTGATCAACCGGCCGCCGCGGGACGGTCACATGGCCTTCGTCCGGACTCCCGACGCGATCTCGATCGAACTGTTACAGAAGGGCGAGCCATTGCCTCCGGCGGAGCCTTGGGCATCCATGCCGAACAGCGGGGAGTGGTGAGCGAATGCCGGGTCTGCTGCTCAACATCGATGTTCCCGATCTGGCGGCAGGTGAAGCCTTCTACACCGCGGCGTTTGGGGTGACCGCAGCCAGGCGCATGGGCGACGATTTTCTGGAGCTCATCGGGCTCAATGTGCCGCTCTACCTGCTGAAGAAGGATGCCGGAACACCAGCGGTACCGATGGGGGGTGCAAATCGCGGCTTTGACCGGCACTGGACTCCAATCCATCCCGATATCGCGGTGGACGAGCTCGATGCCGCGATCGACCGCGCGGTGAGCGCAGGAGCGACCGTTGAGGTTCCCGCTTGCGATGCACCCTACGGGCGGATCGCGATGCTCGCCGATCCGTTCGGCCATGGCTTCTGCCTGATCCAGTTCAATGAGGAGGGTTATGACGCCATCACCGCCTGACGTGGTCGCGGTTCCGGCCCTGTCGGATAATTATATCTGGCTGCTGCACGACCCGATCGAAGGCGCTACCGCGGTCATCGATCCGGCGGAGAGCGGTCCAGTGCTGGCTGAAGCGGAGCGGCGCGGCTGGCGCATCACCCATATCCTCAACACCCACTGGCATCCGGATCATGTCGGCGGCAATCTCGCAATCAAGGCGGCGACCGGATGCGAAATCGTCGGTCCCGCGGGTGAAGCTGACAAGATTCCCGGCCTCGACCGCGCGCTGGGCGAAGGGGATGAGGTCGGGGTTGGCGCACTGACGGCAAGCGTGTGGGAAATGCCCGGCCATACGCTCGGCCATATCGCCTATCTTTTCCGCCAGGACCGCCTCGCGTTCGTTGGCGACACGCTGTTCGCGATGGGGTGCGGCCGGTTGTTCGAAGGTTCGCCGGAACAGATGCATCACTCGCTGCAGCGGCTGGCCGCGCTCGAGCCGGATACGAACGTTTATTGCGCGCACGAATACACTCTTGCCAACGGCCGGTTCGCGGTGACCGAGGAGCCGGAGAACCCGGAACTTGCGCAGCGGCTTACGGAAGTGATTGCAGCTCGCGACGCCGGGAAGATCACGATTCCGACCACCATCGCGCGCGAACGGGCAACCAATCCCTTCCTGCGGGTCTCCGACGCGGCTGAGTTTGCAAGAGTGCGCGCGGCTAAAGACAGCTTCCGTTAAGGACGGCGGGAGCAAGCTCCCCGGCTGGAACGTTACGTTCGAACTTTGCGATGAAAACTCGCAGGAGTTGCCTGATGCGATACCTCGTCCCACTGATCGGAGTGGTCGCACTCGCTGGTTGCACTGCCTCTGCTGCCGACCAGCCGCGAACTGCCAAAGCCGAAACTCGCCTGGCGAAAGCCCTGGAGGGGAAGACCGCCGGCAGGGCCGTCAGCTGCCTGCCGCAGGGCGGTGGCTGGGACATGGACGTGATCGACGACAACACGATCCTGTTCCGGCGCGCCGGCACCATTTTCCGCAATGATCCACAGGGCGGGTGCCGCCCGCTCGGCAGCGGCACTTATACGCTGGTCACCCGTATTCACACCGGCAGCCTGTGCAACGGCGATATTTCGCGGGTGGTCGATACCTCCACCGGAAGCATCGCGGGGACCTGCTCCATGGGGGATTTCGTCCCCTACCGCTAGGAGCGGTAAAGCTGGTCGAGCGTGGCGCCGTAGCGTTCACGGATCGCATGCCGGCGGATTTTGAGCGACGGTGTCAGCTGCTGATTTGCGACCGAGAATGGCTCTTCTGCGATGGTGAAACGCCGCACCCGTTCCGTTACGCTTAGCGAGGCATTCACCCGGTCAACCGCGGCCGCAATGGCCTGACGGTCGCGGTCATGCTCTTTGTCCGGAACCAAAAGGGCAACGAGGTAGGGCCGCTTGTCGCCGTGGACCATGGCTTGCGCAATTTCGGGCTGGAGCGTCAGCAGCCCTTCGATCCGCTGCGGCGAGACATTCTCCCCCTTGTCGTTGACGATCAGATCCTTCTTGCGGTCGGTGATGACGATCCGGCCGCGATCATCGAAGTGGCCAACGTCGCCCGACATCAGCCAGCCGTCCACCAGCACCTTGGCGGTCTCGTCCGGATTGTCCCAGTAGGCGTGCATTACATTTTCGCCGCGGATCATCAGTTCGCCGTCCTCGGCCACTCGCACTTCGGTGTTGATGAGCGGGGAGCCGACGCTGTCGATCCGCATTCCGGCGGAGGGACGATTGCAGGTGACCACCGGCCCGGCCTCGGTCTGGCCATAGCCCTGCAGCAGGGTCAGGCCCATCGCTTCGAAGAACAGGCCCACTTCGGTATTCAAGGGTGCTCCGCCCGATACGAGCGCCTTGATCCGGCCGCCGAACCTGGCCCGCACCTTGCGGCGCAGCGTCAGGTCGAGCAGCCGTTCGGTCGGCCAGTCGAGCAAGCTGGGTCGGCCGCGATGACGTCGCGTCGCGTTTGCGAGCGCCCGCGTGAGCAGCCAATTGGCAACGCGTCCTGACGCCGCGATCGTCTTCAGCGTCCGTGCCCGCAAAAGCTCGAACAGTCGTGGGACGACGACCATCACCGTTGGCCGAACCTCCTCGATGTTCGCGGCGAGCTTTTCGAGGCTTTCCGCGAAACTGATCTGGGCGCCCAAGGCAATCGGAAAATGTTGGCCGGCGCTGTGTTCGAACGCGTGGCTCGCCGGAAGGAAGGACAGGAACATTTCCTCTCCCCAGCCGAAATCCTGAGCGAGAATGGCCGTGCATCCCTCGCAATTGTGAAGGATCGCCCCATGATGCTGGCGCACTCCGCGCGGGGCGCCGCCGGTGCCGCTGGTGTAGATGATGCAGGCCAGATCCTCGCGGCGGAACGCCGCTGCCCGCTCGGCGAACGCGGTGACATTGCCGCCGTCCGCCACAAGCTGCTCCCACTGGTGGACCCGGAAGCCGGGAAGCGCCTGATCGAGTTCCAGCCGCTCGATCGCGATGATCTCGCGGCAGGCCGATCCGTCCATCGCCGCGGCGAGCAGCGGAGCGGCCAACTTGCTGTTCGATACGATCGCCGCCCTCGCTCCGCAATTGGCGAGGATGTGGGCGTGATCGCGCTCGGTATTGGTCGTGTAGGCCGGAACCGTCACCAGTCCCGCGGTCATGATTGCCAGGTCCGCAATCAGCCACTCCGGACGATTCTCGCTGACCAGCAGCACGGGATCGAGCCCAAGCATGCTCAATTGCTCGGCGAGGGCGGCGACCTGACGCGCCGCCTCGCTCCAGCTGGTCGAGACCCATGTCCCGTTGCGCTTGGCCCACAGGAACGGCGTGTCGCCCTTTTCCGTCGCCCGGGTCAGGAACATGGAAACAAGATTGGGGAAGCGCTCGAGCCTGTTCATTCGCTGACCGCGGTGCCTTCGCTGCGCGGGTCGGCGGCTCCGGACCAGCCCTCGGCGGTTCGCTCGATCGCATTGGCCTTGAATCCGGGATCGCGCAGGTCGACCTTGTGGCCGAAGCGCTGCAGCGGCGGAATCAACGCCTCATGCGCGCTGCCCCGTTCGATGAACAACGTATCCCCCGGAGCGAACAGCACCGGAAGGGCGATCGCTTCGCGGGCCGGGAGCTTCCAGTCAATGACAGCAATGATCGCCTTGGCAACCTGCGCAATGATGGTTGCGCCCCCGGCTGCTCCGAGCGCCAGCCGCACCTGCCCGTCGGGTCCATAGACGATCGTCGGCGCCATCGAGCTGCGGGGCCGCTTGCCTCCCTCGACACGGTTGGCAACCGGCAGCCCGTCCTTGGCGGGAACGAAGCTGAAGTCCGTCAGCTCATTGTTGAGATAATAACCATTGGCCATCAACCCCGAGCCGAACGGCCCTTCGATGGTCGAGGTGAGCGACGCGACTTCGCCCCAGCGGTCGACCGCGACGAAATGCGAGGTGCCCGCTTCCGTCGCTGCTACGCCGGGGGTCACCTTGGGAGCGCCCGGCGGGCTTCCGGCGGGAGCCGTGGTCATCGCCCGTTCCGTCGAAATGAGCGCGGAACGGCGAGCGAGATAGGCAGGATCGATCAGCCCGGCGATCGGAACCGCGACATGATCGGGATCGGCGACGTAGCGGTCGCGGTCGGCGAATGCGAGGCGCATCGACTCGGCGATCAGGTGCCAGCTTTCGAGCGATTGAGGCCCAGGCGTGGTGAGATCGAATCGCTCAAGCTGCTTGAGGATCTGGATCACCGCGATTCCGCCCGAGGAGGGTGGACCCATTCCGCAGATGCGATAGCCGCGATAGGTGGAGCAGACCGGCTCCCGGAGCTGGGCCTGGTAAGCCGCGAGGTCCCCCAGTGTCATCGGCGCGGGATTGGACGGAGCCCCCGTCACCGTGGCGACAATCATCTGCGCATTCGGACCGGCATAGAAGGAATCAGGCCCGAGCCGGGAAAGTCGCTCGAGCGTGGCGGCCAGAGCTGGGTTGCGGATCAACGTGCCCACCGGCGCGGGTTCGCCGCCCGGGTAGAAGATCGCTCGCCCCTCCGGCGAGAGGGCCCCCGTCGAGCGGCTTCTGGCAAGTGCAGCCTGGAGCCGCGGAGTGACCCGGAACCCATCGCGGGCAAGTGTGATTGCCGGTCCGAACAGCGCTTTCCACGCAAGCCGGCCCTGATCGCGATGAGCAAGCGCCATCATCCGCAGATTGCCCGGAACGCCGACGCTGCGTCCGCCAGGAACCGCTTCGTCGAAGCTTAGCGGCTGGCCATTGCGCAGGAACCACTCGGGAGTCGCAGCGATGGGGGCTTCCTCGCGCCTGTCATAGGTCGCGGGTGTGCCGTCCCCATCTTCATAGACGAGGAAGCCACCGCCGCCGATGCCGCTGCTCTGCGGCTCGACCACGGTCAGGGCGAGCAGGGTGGCGAGGGCTGCGTCCGCCGCACTTCCGCCTTGGCGGAGCATCTGCACTCCGGCGTCGGCCGCACGCGGATCGGCGGCACTGACAATTCCTCGGCCGACTGCGGCAGGTGCGACCTGGTGCTGAACCTCTGGGTGCGCAGAGGTGGCGGCGCAGCCTCCAAGGGCGAGACTCGCAATCAGGACCAGAACGCGCTGCGGCATGCAGCGACTGGCTAGCTGCTCCCTACGGCCTCGGCAATGCTGGCATAGCCTTCCTGCTGGAGGCGGTGGGCCAGCCCGAGCGCAATGCGGCGGGCGAGCCCCGGCCCTTCGTAGACCATCGCGCTGTACAGCTGGACGAGACTGGCGCCCGCCCGAACCCGCTCCCAAGCATCGTCGGCCGATCCGATCCCGCCGGCAGCGATCAGCGGGATTTGCGCTCCGGACGCGGCGCGGAACGCTCGTAAAGCGGCCACCGCCAGTGGCTTCAGTGGCTCGCCCGAGAGCCCGCCTGCCTCGTCGGCGTGATGCGACTTCAGCGGCGGACGCGAGATGGTGGTGTTGGCGACGATCAGCGCGTCGATGCCGCTGTCGATTGCCGCGCGAACGATGCGGTCCGGATCGCCGGCGGCGAGATCGGGCGCAACTTTCAAAAAGATCGGGGGCCCGGCTGCCGATCGCGCGTCCTTCACTGCGGCGAGCAACTCGGCCAGCGCCTGTTCGTCCTGGAGACTGCGCAGGCCGGGCGTGTTCGGCGAACTGATGTTGACGGTGAGATAGTCGGCGACCGGCGCCATCGTCTGCACGCCGGCGACGTAGTCAGCGATCCGGTCGGTGCTGTCCTTGTTCGCGCCGATATTCACCCCGACAATGCCGTCATATCGGTCCCGCGCCTGCAGCCGCTTCAGCGCGTCTGCCTGACCACGGCTGTTGAAGCCGAAACGGTTGATGACCGCGCGGTCCTCCTTGAGCCGAAACCGGCGCGGCTTGGGGTTGCCCGGCTGAGGGTTCGGGGTGATCGTGCCGACCTCGACGAAGCCGAAGCCTAGCCCGAGCAACGCGCCGAACACCTCCGCATCCTTGTCGAACCCCGCGGCAAGTCCGACCGGCGAAGGAAAGGTGAGGCCCGCGACCGTGGTCGATAGCGCGGGCGAGAATGTTGCCGACTGCCGCTTCGGCAAGAGCTTGAGGCCGGCGATGGTGGCGCGGTGCGCTGTCTCGGCTTCGAACGTGAAGATCAGCGGCCGGGCGAGGGAGTAAAGGGACATCAGGGTGCCATTTGTCACTGCGAGCGCAGCGAGGCAATCCAGCCGGCGGCGGCGCTCACCTCGCAATGACGGTTGATTTCTGCCCCGAGTTGACCCATCTGCAAATCAGACTGAATCGATCCAGATTACCATGCGCCTGACTCACCTTGCCGATTATGCCGTCGTCATGATGGCTGCCGCTGCCCGCCGGGGCGGCGCGGAGCGGCTGTCCGCGGCCGAGCTGGCGGCGGAAACTGGTGTGCCGCTGCCGACCGCGCAGAAGCTTACCGGGAAGCTGGCGGCTGCGGGCTTGCTCAAGAGTGTGCGCGGGGCGAACGGCGGCTTCACGCTGGCGCGGCCGGTAACCGAGATCAGCCTGGCCGACATCGTTGAGGCAGTCGAGGGTCCGATCGCGCTGACGGTCTGCACCGATCATCAGCACGACGATTGCGCGCTGACCGCGACCTGCCGGGTCAAGCCGCACATGGGGGTGGTCGAAAACGCGCTGCGCGGAGCGCTTGGGGCGGTGAGTTTGCAGACCTTGGCCTCTCATCCCGCTCGTCCTGAGGAGGGACTGAGCGAAGCTGAAGGCCCGTCTCGAAGGACCGCGCTTCGAGACGCCGGTTCGACAGGCTCACCGGCTCCTCAGCATGAGCGGGTTACTTCCATTTCGGGTTCTGTTGCATGACCGACGTGCGCAATCGCGAGCGGCCGAAAAGCTCGCCACCTACGAGTGGGGGTTCACCTCCGACGTCGAGCAGGAGTTCGCGCCCAAGGGTCTCAATGAAGACATCGTCCGCTTCATTTCCGCCAAGAAGCGCGAGCCGCAATGGATGCTCGACTGGCGCCTGAAGGCGTTCCGCGCATGGCAGGAGATGGAGGAGGTCAGCTGGGCGAAGCTCGACCTGCCGCAGATCGACTATCAGGACGCTTATTATTACGCCGAGCCGAAGCAGAAGCCGACGCTGGCTTCGCTCGACGAGCTCGATCCCGAAATCCGCCGCACCTATGAAAAGCTCGGCATCCCGCTCGAGGAGCAGAAGGTCCTCGCCGGGGTCGAAG
>CBFGZJ010000021.1:0-13620 GCA_965653215.1 uncultured Sphingomonas sp.
GTGATCGATGATTATGGTCATCACCCGGTCGAGATCCGGGCTGTTCTCGCCGCCGCCCGCGACGCGGTTCAGGCGGGGGATGCCGGCGGGCGCGTGATCGCAATCGTCCAGCCGCACCGCTACACACGCCTGGCAGCGCTCATGGAAGACTTTCAGAACGCCTTCAACGACGCCGACGTCGTGCTTGCGGCGCCGGTCTACGCGGCTGGTGAGGAGCCGGTTGAGGGTGTCGATAGCGCTGCGTTGGTAGAGGGGTTGCGGTCACGCGGCCACCGCAACACGCGTGAGGTCGCCGACGCGGCTGAGGCTGCGTCGCTGCTCAAAGATCTGGCCGCGCCGGGCGATATGATCATCTGCCTTGGCGCCGGCGACATTACAAAATGGGCGGCTGGGCTGGCTGACGGAATTCGCCAGGCGAGGACCGCGCGATGAGTGCGGTCAAAATCCTCGACAAGGTTCGCGGCAAGCTCACGCCCAACGCACCCCTTGCTCCACTGGTGTGGTTCAAGAGTGGCGGAAGCGCCGAATATCTGTTCGAGCCTGCTGACGTGGACGATCTCGTCGCCTTCCTGAGGCAGCTGGAGCCGAATGTTCCGATCATGGGCCTCGGTTTGGGCTCTAACATGATTGTCCGGGACGGCGGTGTCCCAGGCGTCGTCGTCAGGCTCGGCAAGCCGTTCGCGAAGGTAGAACGTCTGGATTCCACGACTCTACGCTGCGGCGGCGGAGCGTCGGGAATCCTCGTGTCGTCAGCGGCGCGAGATGCCGGGATCGGTGGGCTTGAGTTTTTGCGCTCGATCCCAGGGACCGTCGGCGGGTTTGTTCGAATGAACGGCGGCGCCTATGGCCGAGAGGTCAAGGACGTCCTGGTTGAGTGCAACGTGGTTCTCCGGTCTGGCGAACAGATGACCCTAGACGTTGCGGAGCTTGGCTACAGCTATCGTCACAGCGAGCTTCCGGACGGCAGCATCGTGGTTAGCGCAACCTTCCGCGGCAAACCGGCCGATCCAGCGTCCATCCAGGCGGAAATGGACCGGATCGCGGATGAGCGGGAAATGTCGCAACCGCTGCGGAGCAAGACCGGCGGGTCAACCTTTAAGAATCCTTCGGGCCACAAGGCATGGCAGTTGGTCGACCGGGCAGGATGCCGCGGACTGACCATTGGCGCTGCGCAAGTCTCGGAAAAGCATTGCAACTTCCTGCTCAACCTCGGTAGCGCGACCAGTGCCGAGATCGAGGCCTTGGGCGAGGAGGTGCGCCGGCGGGTGCTGGCAGATTCAGGCGTTCAGCTGGAATGGGAAATCCAGCGGGTAGGGGTAAGCAGCCGCAATGGGTGAGATCGACAAGTCTCTGCACGTCGTGGTGCTGATGGGCGGCTGGTCCTCGGAGCGCGAAGTGTCGCTGATGAGCGGCAACGGCGTTGCCGACGCACTGGAGCAGCGCGGCTGGACCCGAATCACCCGGCTCGACATGGGCCGCGACCTGCCGCAGCGTCTCGCCGAATTGGCGCCTGATGTCGTGTTCAATGCGCTCCATGGCACGCCGGGCGAGGACGGAACCGTCCAGGGCCTGCTCGATTTGATGGGCATCCGCTACACGCATAGCGGAGTGACGGCGTCAGCAGTCGCGATCGACAAGGAACTCACCAAGCGCGTGCTGATCCCCGGCGGAATCCGGATGCCGGACGGCTATGTCGTGGACAGCGAAATCCTTTTCGAGCGCGATCCGCTTCCCCGGCCCTATGTCCTGAAGCCCGTGAACGAAGGCTCATCCGTCGGCGTCGCGATCGTGACCCAAGAGGGCAACTACGGCCATCCGATCGGGCGCGATTGCGAAGGTCCGTGGCAGCATTTCCGGCAGTTGCTCGCGGAGCCGTTCATCCGCGGCAAGGAGCTGACGGTGGCCGTGCTCGCCGGCAAGCCGCTCTGTGTCACCGAGCTGCGGCCGAAAGCCGGCTTCTACGACTTCGACGCCAAATACACCGAAGGCATGACCGAACATGTCTGTCCGGCGGAGATTCCGGACGAGGTCGCCAACCAGGCGATGCTGCAGGCCGCCGAGGCTCATCGCATTCTCGGCTGCCAGGGCGCTTCGCGATCGGACTTCCGGTGGGACGACCAGCTTGGTCTGTCTGGCCTGTTCCTGCTGGAGGTGAACACACAGCCGGGAATGACCCCACTAAGCCTCGTTCCAGAGCAGGCCAAGCAGTGCGGAATCAGCTACGGCGAGCTGGTCGAACGAATTCTCGCGGAGGCGCTGTGAGCAGCAAGAGGCGCCGCACCAGGAAGGCGACGCAAGCCTCTTCAACATCGGCTGTCTCCCGGTGGGCTCTGGCCGGAGTGGTTGCGGCTCTCGGTGTCGCTGCATTGATCCTGTTCCAAGTGCCCGCTTTCCTTGGCACCAAGACTGGCGAAGCACTTGGCGATGCCGGATTCACGGTGCGCAGGGTTGACGTGAAGGGGATCCAGCAAATGGACAGCGCGCCGGTGTACCGGATCGCGTTTGATCAACGCTCCATGGCGATGCCGCTCGTGGATGTGTCCGACATCCGCGAGCAGCTGTTGCGCTATGGCTGGGTCCGCGACGCTCGCGTGTCGCGGCGCCTTCCGGATACGCTGGTGATCGACATCGTCGAGCGCCAGCCAGCGGCGCTGTGGCAGCATCAACAGCAGCTTGCCCTTATTGACGAAGAAGGCGTGGTCCTGGAGCGTCTCCCGATCGACCGCATGCCCGACCTGCCCCTCCTGATCGGGCCGGATGCCAACCGCCAGGCGGTCGAGCTCAACCGCTTGTTGGCATCGGTTCCGACGCTGAAGCCGCAACTGGCCTCCGCCACCTGGGTCGGTCGCCGCCGCTGGGACCTGCAGTTCGCGTCCGGAGAAACGGTGGCTCTCCCGGAAGGGCGCGACACGGCCAGCGACGCTCTGTCCCGGTTCGCGAAGGTGGACAAAGCCAATGGCCTGCTTGGCCGCGGGCTGGTGCGTTTCGATCTGCGAATCCCGGGCAAGATGGTGGTTCGCCTGCCCCGCACTCCGGGCGAACCGATCCAGCAGCCGGTCGAGAGCTGATCGCCACGATGGCTGCACCTGTCGATCGTCCGATCTACACCGTTCTCGATATCGGCTCCTCGAAGGTCGGAGCGATGATCGTCACGCGCGAAGGCGAGGACCGGCTACGGGTGCTCGGCACCGGCCAGCGTGAAAGCCGGGGCGTCAAGCGCGGCTACGTCACCGATATGGAGGCGACGGAAGTCGCTGTTCGCCAGGCCGTTGAGCAGGCCGAGCGCATGTCCGGTCACAACATCGACGATGTGTGGGCCAGCTTCGGCGCGGGCGGACTGATCAGCGACGTTGCTAATGTCGAGGCTGAGCTCGGTGGTCACCAGATCGTCCAATCCGACATCGACGAGCTGCTCCGTCACGGGCGCGAGGCGATCGATCGCAATGGCCAGGTGGTGCTGCACGCGCATCCCGCGCTCTACACGCTGGACGACGTGGAGGGCGTCAAGCAGCCGATCGGGCTTCACGCCCACAAGCTCGGAGTCGATATCCATGTTGTCGCCGCGGACCTCGCACCGCTTCGCAATGTCGATCTCACCATCCGCTCTGCGCACCTTGGGGTGCGCGCCATTGTCGCGTCCCCTATGGCGGCAGCGATTGCCTGCCTGACAGCGGAGGAGCGCGAGCTCGGCGTGGCGCTGGTCGAGCTTGGGGCAGAGGTGACCAACATCTCGCTCCACGCGGGGGGGATGCTTGTCGGCCTTCGTTCGATCCCGATCGGCGCCAAGGACATCACCGACGATATCGCCTCCGCCTTTGGAGTCCGGCGCCGCGATGCGGAGCGGATGAAATGCTTCCATGGCTCAGCCATGACCAGTCCGCGCGACAATCATGAGATGATCGAAGCCCCGCAGGTGGGGGCCGAAGATAGTCCCGAGCCTGCCCGGATCACTCGCGCGCAACTAATGACCGTGATCCGTCAGCGGGTCGAGGAACTGACCAGCGGAATTGAGCTGGCCCTGAAGAGCCTAGGCTTTACGGGCCCGGTCGGGCGGCAGGTTGTGCTGACCGGCGGTGGGGCCGAGCTCAAGAACATCGCCGACTATATGCAGGGTGTTCTCGGCCGAGCGGTCCGCGTCGGTCGCCCGAAGACCATCGCCGGCTTGCCGGATGCTCATAGCGGACCCGCTTTTTCGGCGCTGGTCGGGTTGGCCTACATCGCTGCGTCTGGCACTGGAGACATTCGCGACCTTGCGCTTGGTGAGGTCCGCGAACGCAAGCCGGCACCCGGCCTGATCGGCCGGATGATCGCCGCGATGCGGGGCGGATTTTAAGCCCGCAGGGCGGCGCGGCTCGGCCACTGAGTCTTCCATGTCACTCCGGACCGGAAATTTTTTGGAATCGTTAACTTTTTCGCTTGGGTCCGGGATTCGGATCGTGCAAGATTCGCTCTTCACAGCTTGGCGTTTTGGCTGACCAGGGGGGATTGGCGATGAGCATCGAACTTCTACGCGGCGGCGATGTCGACGAACTTCGCCCTCGGATCAGCGTGATCGGCGTCGGCGGCGCCGGCGGAAACGCCATTGCAAACATGATCCGCGCCGATGTGCAGGGCGTCGACTTCCTTGTCGCGAATACCGACGCGCAGGCGCTCAACGCGTCTCTTGCCGAGCGGCGGATTCAACTCGGGCTCAAGATCACGCAGGGGCTCGGTGCGGGCTCGCGTCCGGAAATTGGCCGGGCCGCGGCGGAAGAGACCATCGCCGAGGTGGAGCGGGCGCTCGACGGTTCGCACATGTGCTTCATCGCGGCCGGCATGGGCGGCGGCACAGGCACCGGCGCCGCTCCGGTCATCGCCAAGACCGCGCGGGACCGTGGGATTCTGACTGTGGGTGTCGTGACCAAGCCGTTCGCATTCGAAGGCGCTCGCCGCGGGCGGTCTGCCGAAGCGGGCATCGAAGAGCTTCAGCAGCATGTCGATACGCTGATCGTCATCCCCAACCAGAACCTGTTCCGCCTCGCCAATTCGGACACGACCTTCAAGGAGGCGTTCCAGATGGCCGATGAGGTGCTGCAGCAGGGTGTTCGCGGTATCACCGACCTGATGGTCATGCCAGGCCTTATCAACCTCGACTTCGCTGACGTTCGATCGGTGATGGGCGAGATGGGCAAGGCAATGATGGGCACCGGCGAAGCCTCCGGTGACAATCGCGCAATCGAGGCGGCCGAGAAGGCGATCTCCAATCCGCTGCTCGACGGAGTGTCGATGAAGGGCGCCAAGGGCGTGATCATTTCGATTACCGGCGGCGAGGACATGCGCCTGATGGAGGTCGACGAGGCCGCCAGCCATATCAAGGAGCTGGTCGACCCCGACGCCAATATCATCTGGGGCTCCGCCTTCAACAACGATCTGGAGGGCAAGATCCGCGTCTCGGTCGTTGCTACCGGAATCGAGGCTGAGGCCGCCACCAACACCCAGCCGGGCAAGGTCTTCACCTTCCCGACTGCGCAGGCGCCACGCACGGCGACGCCGACCCAGACAGTTTCGACGGCTGCTCCGGCTCCTGCACCAGTCACGCCCCCGACGGCCTCTCCGTCGGATGACTCCCTGCCGCTTGAGCTTACTGCCGAAGAGGAGGGTGCCGACGAGACCGAGCTATTGCTCGACAGCGACGATATCCTCACGACTCCGGTTGGTGCGCCGCCGATCTCGCCGCCGGCGGAGGATGAGGATTCCCTGGGGAATGACACACGCCCCTGGGCAAGCGAGGAAGCGGAGCGGCCGCGCATCGCTCGTGAGAGCGGCACATTGTTCGAACGCATGTCGAACATTGCGCGTGGTGCCTCCAAGGCGCAGATCGATGAAGAGCCGGCGCCCCTGGTCCGGCGCGATCCGATCGATATTCCGCGGTTCCTCAATCGGCAGAATAACCAGTAGCGCAGAACCGGCCGGCCCGGCTGGTCGTTCGGTCCGCACCGTCTGTCGCCGAGACGAGCAAGCAAGCTTTGCGCAAGCTATCCTGTGGCATAGCTGGGCCCATGCTAGCTCTTCTAATGCGTTACGGCGGCCGTGCCGGTGCTTTGCTCTGTGCTGCGCTGGTCGTCACGGCCGGGCCAGTTGCCGCTCAGGCGGTGACGGAAACCCCGGCTTCCGCCCTATCCCGGCACGTTCGCACACTCGCGACCCAGCCTCGCAGCTATACCGCGCTCATGGGGGCTGGTCAGGCCGCGCTTGAGTTGGGCGATGCGCAAGCGGCGATCGGGTTCTTTGGGCGCGCCGAGGAAAGCTATCCGACCAGCCCGATGCCGAAGGCTGGAACCGCGGCAGCGCTGGTGGCGATGGGCGAGGCACGTGCAGCCTTGGGCTATTTTGCCGAGGCGCAAAGACTTGGCGCCAATGTCCTGACCATCGCCTGCGATCGGGGTCTGGCCTATGACCTGGTCGGGGATCAGTATCGTGCTCAGGCGGATTATCGCTACAGTCTCAACGGTCACAAGCGCGACGAGGCACGGCGCCGCTTGGCGCTGAGCCAGGCCATCAGTGGCGATCGAGCGGGCGCGATGGCGACGCTTGACCCGCTGCTGGTCCGACGTGACCCTGCAGCGTCGCGGGCGCGCGCGTTCGTTCTGGCGCTCACCGGAGATGTTGCGGGAGCGCGCAGGGTCGTGGAAGTCGCGATGCCGGGCTCCGCTGCACATATGGAGCCTTTCCTGCGACGCCTTAGCGGACTCCGCGCGGACCAGAAGGCCGCAGCCGTTCACTTCGGGCAGATGCCGCCGCAGGTGTCGACCGGGGTCGGTGGACCGGCAAGCTTCGTTGCTCCATCGCCCGCGACCCCCGTTGCACTCGCGCCGCCGACTGCAAAAACGGTCCCACTTTCTCCCGCCCCTCCGCCGGTTGCGGTCCTCCCACCGGCTGCACCGGTTACGGCGGCCCCGTCAGCTCCAGCGATTGCCATCGGCCCTCCTGCGCCAAAGCAGCCGACAACGCTGCCGGCGGCCCGGATTGACCCGGCGGCTCCGCTGCCGATGAGCGGTGACCGTCTAAGCGAAATCGATCGGCTACTCGCGACGACGCCGGAGGCGCCAGCGGTCGAGCCGAGCGCGCGAATAGGGGGCAGCAGGGCCAGCGCACGGCGAGTTTCGGTTAAGCTGGCAAATCTGAGTGATCCGCCAAAGGCCGTGGCTTCATCGTCCCGGCGGCATTGGGTGCAGCTCGCCGGCGGCGCGAAGGCCGATCGCTTGCCGACCGAATATGAGCGGATCAAAGCCCGGAAGCCAAAGCTGTTCAAGGGCAAGTTTGCGCACGTGGCGGAGCTTAAGGGTTGGTCGCGCCTGCTGATCGGCCCATTCAAGACCGAGGAAGCTGCTCAGGAGTTCGTCAACGAACTTGCCGGAGCGGGCATCAAGACGTTCACCTGGACCAACCCAGTCGGCCAAGCGGTCGAAAAACTCGCGGCGAAATGACGGTTCCGCCCGGGGTCGCCGCAAGCCCCACGAGATCGCGCGGCCGGGCTTATCTTGAACCAGACTCGGGCCCGCGCGGCCCGCGTGACATCTTCCAGCGCGACCGCGACCGGATCATCCATTCAATTGCCTTTCGCCGACTGCGCTCGAAGACGCAGGTGTTCGTCGCTCCGGACGGCGATCATTTTCGGGTGCGGCTCACCCACAGTTTGGAGGTCGCTCAAGTCGCCCGCACGATTGCCCGTGCACTTGGCTTGAATGAGGACCTGACCGAGGGGCTGGCGCTTGCGCATGACCTTGGTCATCCCCCCTTCGGTCACGGGGGGGAACATGCCCTGAATGCGGCGATGAGTGATGCGGGAGGATTCGACCACAACGCTCACACCCTGCGTCTGGTGACCAGGCTCGAGACGCCATATCCCGGATTTGATGGGCTCAATCTTAGTTGGGAGATGCTGGAGGGGCTCGCCAAGCATAATGGGCCAGTCAGCGCGCCGACCTGGGCGCTTGCGCAAGCAAACTCGGCATTCGATCTTCAGCTCGACAGCTGGCCGAGCCTGGAGGCGCAGGTCGCTGCCGTGGCTGATGACATCGCCTATGACAATCACGACATCGATGATGGACTTCGATCCGGACTCCTGGACCTGGAGGAATTGCTCGAGCTGCCACTGGTGAAAGCGCAATGGGACGCGATTGAGCAGCGCTACCCGGGATTACCTCTTGAGAAGAAACAACGGGCGCTGGTCCGCGACCAGATCGGGACGATGGTCGGCGATGTGCTGGAGGAAACGCGCAGGCGGATCGCGGACTTCGGTGTGAATTCATCCGATGACGTGCGTGCTGCGGGTCGTCCGCTGGTGGGTTTCTCGAGCGAGATGGCCGGGAGCGAGCGCGAGCTGAAGCGCTTCCTCTATGACACACTCTACAACAGCGCAGCGCTGATGCCGATCCGCGTGGAGACTCAGAAGATCGTCTCCAATCTGGCGGCAGCCTATCGAGCAGACGCCAGCCTGCTGCCAGCCGGTTGGCTGCGCGAGGGATCGGATGAGGTTACGACCGTGCGGACGCTCGGTGATTTCATCGCGGGCATGACCGATCGCTATGCGATCGCCCGTCATGAGGAGCTGATTGGCCCGGTAACCTTGCCCGACCGATTCTAGTCGCGGTCGGGAGCACCGAGCGGAAAGAATGGGCGGAATGGCCGCGCCTCGTCGATCGCCCGAGCAAAGGAAGGGCGCTCGTTCAGCCGCTTGCGATAAGCGATGAGCTTCGGACAGTCGCTCGGGATGGGATGAACCCAATCGGCATAGAAGAGTGATGGCCCGGCGGCGCAATCGGCGAGGCTGAAATCGCCGCTGCAAATCCACCGATCGTCGGTGAGTCGGGTCTCTAGCCAGGCGTAGCTTTTCTCAAGCAGCGCGTGGGCGTCGGCGACTCCGCGCGGATCACGCTCATCCCCCTGGCGGAGCGCATCGGCCACGATGCGCTGCATCGGGGTCATGACATAATTGTCGAAGATGCGGTCGAACATCCTCACGTCGAGCGCCGCGCGGGGATCACTGGGGATGAGTCGCGGCTTGGGCCGCGCCAGGTCGAGATGTTCGATGATGATCGTTGCCTCGACGATGAGTTTTTCATCGTCGAGCAGGATCGGGAAGCGCCCGATCGGCCAGAGATCTCCGAACTTGGCGGCGTTCTCCGGATGATCGGGAGAGACGATGCGATAATCAAACGCGAGCCCCTTCTCATAAAGGGCGATCAGCGCCTTCTGGCAGTAGGACGAGAATGGATGAGCGTAGAGCGCAAGCGACATCGAAAACCTCTCCGGGTCAGCATGCTGGGTAAGATAGACCGCTGCGCCTAGGCAATCAGCGAGAGCGCAGAACTGTGTTGCTTGCGATGGGCCGTCAACTCTGATCTTCTGATCAGGCGCAAGGCGAATGGCCGTCAATGACGGCTCGCCCGCTCCAGCGGAGACTATCATGGTCAAATCAAACGCGTTTATCCCGGTCGTCCCGCCTCAGCCGATCCAGGAAATTTTCACCGATGATGAGAATCAAAGGCTGTTCAACGTTATGCGGACGCGTGGTCCGTGGCGGACGATCGCTGGACGCTACTTCAAGACGGCAGAGGAACTGCTTGCGGTCAGTTCACGTCCTGCTGGCGACGGCGAGACGCTCAGTCTCTCGGATTTCCTGACTCCGGCCTTCCGTGGCTTCTTCGGCAATAACGGCATGGTCTATGAGGATGAAGTTCACGACATCTTTTACAGCAAGAAGCTGATCGACCTCGTGAAGGCCATGCATGGCGCCAAATACGGCGCCCCATACCTGTTCCAGTTCAACATCCTCGGACCCAGTCACGGCAAGGATCCCGGTCATTTCGACGGCGGCAGCTGGCGAGGAGTCGATCCCACGAATACCTCCGCATGGCTGCTGAGCGTGATGGCAAAGTCCGGCCTGTTCGATCGGTGGGCGGTGAAGGCGGGTCAGGTCATCTCTTACTACTACCGCAGCGACGTTGACGGAGGCTTCACCTACTGGCCTGATGGGCCAACTGCTCCGCCCCAGCGGATCAGCCCGCCGTTCTGGAACAACGGACTTGTGGCGGACAATCAGCGCATGTTCCACCGCGGCGAGGCCTGTGGTCCCCGCGACAAGCGCGACCCGTCCCCGGCCCTGGCACTGAGCTCAACGATCGAGGGTGACGGCGAAGATTCTTGGGTCGTGAAGACAGACGGGAAGCCGATTGCACGCTATCCCGACGAGGATATGCGGATCCTCTTCCACTATGATGCGCATGTGTTCGAAGACATGGCGGACGTGAAACGCTATTTCGATCACACCGACGATCTCACGCGCGACATGGTGTTCGAGATGCTCATCGCCGATCTGCGCGCCCGCGGGGTGATTTTCGAGATGCCGAGCGACCCGCTCAACGATCCGGCCTTCATTGCAGTGCTCACGAAGACCCACGATGTGCGGCCGGCCAGCTACCCTGCCGAGGCGATGCCGGAGTGGTATGCTCCCGCCGCCTGATGGTAATCGCTGGCCCGTGACGGGGTGAGCTTGCTGCGCTAGAGGCGCGGCACTTCTGCACATTTTGGTGACCGCACTTGAGCCTCTACGCCCGCTATTCCGCCCTACTTGATGACGTTCTCAGCGGCTTGGAGGAAGCGGACCTTCTTCCTGCCGGCCTGAATCGATCTGCGGTGACGGTCGAGCCCCCGCGCGACCCGTCGCACGGCGATCTCGCTACCAACGCCGCCATGGTGCTCGCGAAGGGAGCTGGCAAGAACCCGCGGGCTTTGGCCGAGGCGATCAAGCCGGAACTCGCTGCACTGCCGGGAGTGGTCGGAGTCGAGGTCGCCGGGCCAGGCTTCATCAACCTGCGGTTGGCACCGGATGCATGGCGGTCGGAGCTCCGCACGATCATCGCCGAGGGTGATGATTACGGCCGGTCGGATGTCGGCAAGAACGAGCGCGTCAACGTCGAATATGTCTCCGCGAACCCGACCGGGCCGATGCACATGGGGCATTGCCGCGGCGCGGTGGTCGGTGATTCGCTTGCGCGGCTCCTCGAAGCCGCAGGCTTTCGCGTGACCAAGGAATATTACGTCAATGATGCTGGCAGCCAGGTGGACACGCTCGCCCGCTCCGCCCACCTGCGCTATCGCGAGGCATTGGGGGAGGAGATCGGCGGGATCCCGGAAGGCCTCTATCCCGGCGATTATCTGCAACCGGTTGGAACATTGCTTGCTGCGGAGTTCGGCGACAGGTTCGTGGATCAGCCGGAGAGCGAATGGCTAGAGCTGTTCAAGCAGAAAACGGTCGCTGCGATGCTGGACCTGATCCGCCATGATCTCGGGCTGCTCGGCATCCACCATGACCATTTTGCGTCGGAGGCCGCACTCCAGCAGTCAGGCGCGGTGGATCAGGCGCTGGAGCTGCTGCCCGGCATCCCGCTGGGCGCCTCCGGGGTGCCGCTGACCCTCCAGACCCTGGCCGTGTTCCTCACCGGCCTCGTCCTGGGCGGCACGCGCGGGAGCTGCTGCGCGGCAAGGGGCTGGTGTATGAGGGGCAACTCGAGCGTCCCAAGAGCCTCGACGAGCATGACGAGTGGGAGCCGGTTGAGCTGACCCTGTTCCGGTCGACCCAGTTTGGCGACGACCAAGACCGGCCGATGCGCAAGTCAGACGGCAGCTGGACCTATTTCGGCGCGGACGCAGCCTATCATCTGCGCAAGGCCGAAGGCGCCGATCACTTGGTCAACATTTGGGGCGCCGATCATGCCGGAACGGTCAAGCGGGTCCAGGCAGCGGTCACCGCGCTCACCGAGGGTCGTGTCGACCTTGACGTCAAGCTGGTCCAGATGGTGCGGCTGTTCCGGGCCGGCGAGCCAATCAAGATGAGCAAACGCGCCGGCAATTTCGTCACTCTGGCCGATGTCGTGCAGGAAGTCGGCAAGGATGTTGTCCGGTTCATGATGCTGACCAAGCGCGCCGACACCATGCTCGACTTTGATTTCGCCAAGGTGGTGGAGGCGTCGAAAGACAATCCGGTTTTCTACGTGCAATATGCGCATGCCCGGATCAGCTCGCTGCAGCGCAAGGCGAGCGAGGTGGGCGTTACGCTGGACTCGCCCGCCGACGTCGAGTTGCTTAACGCCGACGAGCTGGGCCTGGTGCGGACGGCCTCGCAATATCCGCGCGTGATCGAGTCGGCCGCACTGGCCCATGAGCCCCATCGGATTGCCTTTTTCCTCTATGATCTCGCGGCCGAGTTCCACGCGCTGTGGAATCGCGGAAACGATGACCCGCAACGGCGCTTCCTCATTGAAAATAATCCACAACTTTCTCGTGCGCGGCTGGAATTGGCACGGGGAATCGGGCAAATTATCCGCAGCGGTTTGGGACTAATGGGGGTCGAAGCCGCCGAGGAGATGCGTTGATGGGGGAGGCGCTGCCGATTGGCGCCACGGACCGTCTTCCGTGGCTCGATACGGTCGAATCCAAGACAGAGGCTGCGCGGCCGCAACCGCAAGCTGAACAGGCGCAGGCGGCGCAGGGACCCGGCCGCGGGCGCAAACTGGTCTGGCTGCTCTTGCTGGCGCTGTTTTGCGCGGGGTTATTCTGGGTCGGCCGGATGAGCGGACGGCCGAAGGCGGTCGGACTGGATCAGGTCGGGCAAGTCGCTGAGGTCCAACTACCACCTGCCGGGATAAATTCGGGGTCCAAGACAGCCGAGCCAAAGGTTGCGGCCAGAGAGCCGAAAACAGCCGAGGCTTCTCCGCCGGTGGCTACCGCCACCGCCAGTCCCGCAGCACCAGTGGCGCAAGAAGCTCCCACGGCGGTTAACAACTCTGAGCCGAAACGAGCAGCAAAGTCAGTCACCACGGTGAAATCGCGGTCGAAGGTCCGGGTGAAAACTCCGCCGAAGCCGGCTCCGCCGCTCGCCCCTCCGGGTCAAGAGATCCAGGTCGGCGCGTTCAGCACTGAGGTTCATGCGCGGCAAGCCCTTAGCTCGATGGTCGAGCGCTATCCGCTGCTTGAAGCGATGCCCAACGGCATTGCGCCAATCGTGGTGAAGCCCACCGGCCGGCGGCTCTATCGCCTTCGCCTCGGCGCCAATTCCAAGGAACAGGCCCGCCTGGCGTGCCAGATTCTGCGACTGGATGGCCGTAATTGCGTGGTGATCGGCTGAGCTTGAAACGTCTGGCGCTAACCGCCGCGCTGCGGCAAACTTCCCGGCGGGGAGTGAGCCTCGATTGCGGCTCACGGAGGTGCGGTAATGAGCGATAGCCGTTCAGGCCATGACCAAGATCAACTGCTGTGGCTCGAAGCCGTTGAGGATGAGGAAACAGCGCAAGGTCTTCCTGCCCGCAAGATGATCGCGGCGGTCCTTGTCGTCCTGCTTGCAATCGGGATTGTCGGGGCAACATTGTTCTGGCTCGGCAAGCGGGATGCCTCGAACAGCGGCCCGCCCGAGCTGATCCGGGCGGAGAATGGACCGTATAAGGTCAAGCCCGACAATCCTGGCGGACTCGACGTTGCTGGCGAAAGCGAGACTGCATTCGCGACCAGCGCCGGCGAGGACCATGACGCTGAGCTGGATTTGGCGGCGGTGCCGGAAGCTCCGATCGAGCGTCCTTCGCC
>CBFGZJ010000022.1:0-13215 GCA_965653215.1 uncultured Sphingomonas sp.
ACGATGTGCGCGCCCGCGCCGACCTCGGCCGCCTCATCGATGGCCATCGCGTCGGCGTCGATCACCCGCAGCCTGCCGGTGAATTCCTGCTCAAGCTCAGCCAGTGGCGCGAGGCAGCGGCGGTCGCGCTCGACGGCGGTGACAACCGCCCCGGCGTCTAGCAGCGCGCGTGTGAGGCCGCCTGGACCAGGACCGACCTCATAGACCGTTTCGCCCGCCAGCTTCCCAGGGATTGCTGCGATCCGTGCAAGCAAGTGCCGGTCGAGGATAAAATTCTGACCTAATGCCTTGCGCGCATCGAGGCCATGGCGAGCAATCACCTCCCGAAGCGGCGTGACTCCCTCGCTCAAGCGAACCGCAGCCGTGCTTCCGCGCAGTCCGCCGCCATGCGCAGCGCGCAGGCCATCGCCCGCGGATCCGCCCGATCCTGTCCGGCGATGTCGAATGCGGTGCCATGATCCGGTGCGGTCCGGACAATGGGCAGCCCAAGCGTGATGTTGACGCCTTCGTCGAAGTGCAGCGCCTTCAACGGGATCAGCGCCTGATCATGATACATGCACAGCGCTGCGTCGTAACGGGAGCGTGCAGCATGGTGGAACATGGTGTCGGCTGGGAGGGGGCCGGTGACATTCCAGCCCTCTTCCCGGAGCGCGTCGATCGCCGGCCGGATCAGCTCGATCTCCTCGCTGCCCAGCGCTCCGCCTTCTCCGGCGTGAGGGTTGAGGCCGGCCACCGCCAGGCGCGGCTCGGCGATCCCGAAATTCTTCTGCAATCCCCGCAATGTCGCGCGGCCGCGTGCTTCGATCAGGGCTGGACTGAGCCTTCCGACGACCTCGGCGAGCGGAACATGGGTGGTCACCGGCACGGCGCGCAGCGTTGGCCCGGCAAGCATCATCGCGACATTCGACGAGGCCACCCCGCAGCGCTCAGCAACGAATTCCGTCTGTCCGGGGTAGCTAAACCCGATGCCGTAAAGCTGCTCCTTCGACACCGGTGCAGTAACGACCGCTGCGGATGAGCCCGAGCGTGCCAGGCCGACAGCGAGTTCGAGCGAGTCGAACGAACAATGCGCTCCGGCGATACTCGGACGGCCGGGTGAGTCCGGTTCGGCGGCGCTCACCGAGAGAACCGGAAGGCCATCACCAAAAGCGGAACTGACTTCGCGGGGATCGTCGATCATCGCGATCGGTCCGTCCCATACCGCCGACAGCGAGCGTGGGTCCCCAATCGCGAAAAACAGCGGCAGGGCCCAGCGTTCGCGGTAGTCCCAGCATTTTGCGACGACTTCCGGGCCGATCCCCGCCGGATCCCCCAGCGAGACGGCGAGCGGCAGCATCTCGGGTCCGGTCATGAGCGCCGTCTAGGGGCTTGCCTAGCGGAAGTCGATCATCGCGTCGCGTCGGAGATCGCGCAGATAGCGCCGAGCGCGCATGTTGATGCGCTCTTCGTTGAGCTGCGCGTAGACCTGATCATAGGTCGGAGCAGCAGCGTCGCTGGCTTCGTCACGACCGCACAGAACCAGGACACGCACCCCATCCTCAAGCGATCCGAACGGCTGGGTCGCCTGACCGACCTGCATCGGCAGCATCATGGCCTGAAGCGTGGGCGGCAGGTCACGCAGCTTCACCTGGTCGCTCTGGACCACCTCGCCCTTGAACTCGGCCGCGACCCGCTCCGCGCCACCGCAGCCGCCGACATTGCGGGCCGCGTTGGCGAACCGGCTCAACACCGGCGTAGCCTGCGACTGTGTCGTGCCCTTGGGGAAGCTGATCGACACCTGCTTGAGGCTAAGGACTGCGTTGCGCGGATCGGCAGTGAGAATTTTGCGCGCATCGGCCACGGCGATGATCGACAGTCCACCCTGCACCGGGATCGGCGCGCTGATCTGACCCACGTTCATCTGACGAAGTGCGTTGGCGAGCGGGTCGGGCAGTTGCTCTGGTCGAACCCAGCCAAGATCACCGCCAACAGCGGCCGTCGATGCCTCGGAAAACTGCCGCGCATAGCCGGCGAACGAGGCGCCCGACCGAAGCCGCTCGAGAATCTTCTGAGCGTTGGCCGTCACTTGCGGCATGGTCTCGGTCGTCGCTGGCAGGAAGATCTCCCCGACGCGATATTCCTGGGTTCCCTTGGAGGCGTTCATTCGGTCGATGATCGCCTTCACCTCTTCATCGCCGACGCTGACCTGAGATTCGATCTTGGCGCGTTGAAGCCGGGTCCACGCAAGCTCGCCTTCGATCTGACGGCGAATCGAGCGGATCGATGATCCGTTGCGCGCGAGGAATTGAGCCATCTGTTCGGGAGTTTGCTTCGCGTTGCCAGCAACCCGTTTGATCGCCTTGTCGATATCTTCCGGGGTGATCTTGATCTCCGCGGTGCGCGCCGCCTGGATCTGCAGCGTCTCGTCGATCAGGTTGCGAAGTACTTGAACCCGGAGCCGTTCCAACTCCTCAGCCGGGATTTCAGCGCCGTTGGAGATTCTCAGCAGTGCGACCCGCTGATCAATGTCGGTTTGAGTGATGACCTCGCCATTGACGATCGCGGTGGCCTTGATGACTGACGGAATGGCGCTTCCGTAGACAGTGGGATTGTCGGGGAGTTTCAGAGCGCTGACGCTGCTTGGTTCGCGCTTGGTGTCCTGAGCTGTCGCGATGGCGGCGAGTCCGAGCATCGTCACACCTGCGGCCAGCAACCGGTAACGCGAGGATGAAAAGCGTTTAGCCACCCGATAATCCTTTTTCTTCAAGCGCATTCACCTTGCTGCTGCGAAAGCGCCCATGAACCAATGCTTAGCGCCCAAGGCCCTTGAGCGAGAATTGGAGTTGAACCTTGCTGCTCGCGTCAAGCTCTCCGATGCGCTCATAGTCCCGCCGGTACGATAAGCCAACTTCAAGGCATTCATCTTCATAGGAGATTCCGAAGCGGTGACGGACCGGTTCGAACCCGTCGGCGAGCGACAAGGGATCTTCGCTCGCATCCGTAAGGTTGAGGACGGTGGCCCCGAACACCGACCAGTAGCGATGGAATTTCCACCGGCCGCCGAACCTCAGCTCTTCCTTGTCGCGCAAATCCTCGATTTCGCGAGAAATGTCGCGGTCAAGCTGCAGGTAACCCGCGCGAACATAGGTCTCTTCCGAGCCGAATGTCAGGTCGATCTCGTTGCGCCGCACGGCCAAGCCATCCTTGTCGAGCCGAAAACGGTGCGTGAAGTCGATGAGGCGGCCGAGCTGCACCCGTGTCCGGCCGACGATGTCCGATGTCTTTTCCGTCAATCCGGTGCCGGTGGGGAAGATCGAGGGACGGCTATTGATCCACCGGCTCTGCCCGACGACTGTGCGGACCGCCAGGTTCGGGCGATCGAGCGCCCATTCAATGCCATAGGTGAGCCGCGAACTGTCCTCCCACCGGTCGTAGCCGGAGAAGCGGTTGAGGGCGAACAGGTTGGTGTCCTCAAGGTCGACCGAGCGGGAATCTTCGTTCGGGATGCTGAAGTTCTTGGTCGGAGGCGTCAGCACGAGCTGAACCCGCGGCGTCAGGCGCTGGATGCCGCCCAGAAACGGACCGACCAATGGCCAGCGCATGTCGGCGGCAAGCGCTCCGATGCCCCGGAAATGCCAGCCATTGTTGCCCCGGTAGAGGGAAGTCACCGTCTCTTCCGCCTCGTCGGTATGATAGGCGTCCGCCCGCCCGAACGCGGTGAGCACAACTTCCTGTCCCCAGTTCGTCAGCGACCGGGCATCCCAGCGCGCGCTCATAAACGCCCGCTGCGTGTCCTGACCTTCCCGTCTCAGGATGGCGAGGCTGTTGGCCTGCAGCTCAATCTTGCCTCCCAGGACTGGAGGGTCGAGCCGCAATCGTGCGTCGACCGCCGGGAGCGCGATCGGAATGCGTTTCTGGACATCGTTGGTCCGCAGCCCCTGGAATGCCCAGCCAGCGATCGAGACATAGCTGTCGAGATCGATGCGCTCGACATTGACGAAGTTGCGTAACTTGTCGTCACGGGAGATGTCATAACGGCGCAGAACCGTCTTGTCGGTCGCGAGCCGGATGGAGCTTGTCAGGCTCCACAGCGGATCGAACTGCCATTTGCCGTTGCCGCTGAACGAGCCACGGAACCCGCGAACCGGCTCGCCGCTCGAGGCCTCTTCGCGATCGCCATAGGTCCCGAAGGCGGCGATTTGGAACGCTCCCTTGGTGTCCAGGTGGCGGTACTCGATCTCCATCGCCGGAAGCTCGGCTGAGTAGAGATGAGGCGTGAAGGTCAAGTGACGATTGGGAGCGATCTTCCAGAAATAGGGGACGGCCAGCTCAATCCCGTTCTTTCCGAAGAAGGAGATGCTGGGCGCCAGAATCCCGCTGTAGCCCTCATTGCTGGTGTCGCTCGAGATACTGAAGATGGGCAGGAGCGGAATCGATAGGCCGAACAGGTTGAGCTGGCTTCCGTAGAACCGTACCTTCTTCTGGGCGGCATCATGAGTCACTCGCGCGGCGGTGATCTTCCAGCTCGGATTTCTTGGGCACCCTTCCGGAGTCGTGACGGGGCAGGGCGAATAGACGGCATTGTTCAACGTCGTGACGCCTTGGGTGCGGCTTCCCTGCCGTGCCGCAAGCCGGGATCCGTTTTCGAGCACGACCAGCAGATTGCTCATCGTTCCGCTCTTTAACTCGTCGGTCAGCACCACCCCGTCGCTGACCAGCTTGTCACCCTCTGGATTGACGATGACGACATTGCCCTCGGCTCGGACCTCATCAGTGGTCCTGGCCCAGATCACTCGATCCGCGGCAAGGTGATAGCCGTCGCGGAACATGCGGACCCGGCCAATGGCGGTGACAACCTCCGCCTCGCTGTCATACTCGACCGCGTCGGCGCTGAAGTCGACGGTGCTGCCCTGCTCGGGAGTGGTCCCAGGCGCCGGAGAGGTGGCGACCGGTCCAGTCTCCTGCCCGAGCGCAGGACTGGCGAGTGCGATGACAAGTGCCATCGCCGTCAAGCCGATTCCCCTTGAACGCCCCACCGATCGTACCCGCTACCCTATGCTCACCGCCTGCCTAGTGGCTTTTTGCCATGCGGCCAAGGCCGCACTAGGTAATCCGCAAATTCCTCCTTCGATCAGGGAAAACTGATGCAGATTCGCTTCGCCGACAGCCGTCCGGAAGGAACTTACCCGCTGGTCCTGCCGGTCGCCGGACCGGATCGCTCGGGCCTGGCGTCTCTCGGTCCTGCTCGGGCCCAAGCGGAGGCAGCCTTGCGCGCTGCCCGGTTCGAAGGGGAGGCGGGGGCCGTCTTCGAAAGCTGGATCGCCGAAGGAGACGGCGTCCGGCGCCTCCTTGTCATTGGAACGGGAACCGGCGGCAAGCCGGACGCGGGAGCGGAACGGCTCGGCGGGACGGCCGTGGCGCGCTTGCTGACATCCGGAGAGACTCGCGCGGTGATCGATCTGACGGGCAGCGGCTTTGACGGCGATGCGGCTGCGCGCGTGGCCCTCGGCGTTAGCCTGCGGGCGTGGCGTCATGATCGCTACCGCACGCGGCTCAAGGATAAGCTGAAGCCGAGCCTCAATGAGGTGACGATCGTCGGCGGAGGCGAGGGTGCCGAGCAGCGGTGGGAGACGCGGTGGCGTCCGCTGGTGGATGGAGTCGCGCTGACTCGTGAATTGGTCACCGAGCCCGCAAACATCATCTACCCCGAAAGCTTCGTTGAGCGCTGCCGGCATCTGGCCGACCTTGGCGTGGCCATCGAGGTGCTCGATCGCGCCGCGATGGAGGCGCAGGGGATGGGAGCGCTGCTCGGGGTCGCGCGAGGCTCCGTCCGCGAGCCGCGCCTGCTGGTCATGCGCTGGTCCGGAGCGGACGAGGGCAAGAAGCCGGTCGCGCTGATCGGGAAGGGCGTGACCTTCGATACCGGCGGGATCTCCATCAAACCCGCCGCCGGCATGGAAGCGATGAAGTGGGACATGGGCGGCGCTGGAGCCGTCGCCGGAGCGATGAAGGCGCTCGCCGGACGCAAGGCCAAGGCCAATGTGGTCGGCATCTGCGGGCTGGTCGAGAACATGCCCGACGGCAATGCGCAGCGCCCCGGCGACGTCGTGACGACGATGTCCGGCCAGACGGTTGAGGTCATCAATACGGACGCCGAGGGGCGCCTGGTGCTGTGCGACGCAATGAGTTGGGCGCAGAAGCATATCCTGCCCGAGATCATGGTTGACCTCGCGACTCTCACAGGAGCGATGATCATCAGCTTGGGCCATGAATATGGCGGTCTGTTTTCCAATGATGACCGGTTGGCGGAATCTCTGACCAAATCTGGAACCGACACCGGCGAGAAATTGTGGCGGATGCCGATGGGCGAAGCGTTCGACCGGCTGATCGATTCTCCGATCGCGGACGTCAAGAATGTCGGCCCGCGTGAAGGTGGCTCGATTACCGCCGCGCAATTCCTGCAGCGGTTCGTCGACGATGGCGTGAAATGGGCTCACCTCGACATTGCCGGCATGGTGTGGGCGGACAAGGCGGGGCACACCTATGACAAGGGCGCGACCGGCTATGGGGTTCGGCTGCTCGACCGGTTCATCGAGGAGACGGCGGAGTCCTAACGTCCAATGCGGGTCGACTTCTATCAGCTTGGAGGCGCGCCTCTTGAGGGGGTGATCGCGAGCATCGCGACCAAGCTGCTCGACGAAGGATCGCGTCTGCTGCTGGTTGCCGAAGATGCATCCTTGCTCGCTAGGCTCGACCGGCAATTGTGGGACCAGGGGCCGGCAAGCTTTCTCGCCCACGCGATGGCAGGCGGCGCTGACGACGCTCGTCAGCCGATCCTCCTGTCCACGACACCCGATGCTCCCAACCTCGCGCGCAACCTGCTGATCGCCGACGGCCAGTGGCGCGACGCCGCGCTTCATTTCGACCGCGTCTTTTATCTGTTTGATTCGGACTTCCTGAGCGCCGCGCGGGATGCTTGGCGAAGCCTCGCCGGCAGGGACGGGGTGGAGCGCCGCTATTGGGCGCAGAATGAACAAGGGCGCTGGGTAGAAAAGGGCTAACCCTTGCCCTGACCGGTCAGCGCCGCTAGGGGCGCGGCCAATTCCCCCTCACTTCAGCCAACAGGAGATGCCGGCAATGGCCGTCACGCGCACCTTTTCGATCATCAAGCCCGACGCCACTCGCCGCAATCTCACTGGCGCGGTCACCAAGGCACTTGAAGATGCCGGACTTCGAGTAGTCGCCTCCAAGCGAATCCACATGACCCGCGAGCAGGCCGAGGGCTTCTATGCGGTGCACAAGGAGCGGCCGTTCTTCAACGACCTGTGCAGCTTCATGACCTCCGGGCCGGTGGTTGTCCAAGTGCTCGAGGGTGAGAACGCCGTCGCCCGCAATCGCGAAGTGATGGGCGCAACCAACCCGGCCGACGCTGCCGAAGGAACGATCCGCAAGTCGTTTGCCGAATCGATCGAAGCCAACTCAGTCCATGGGTCGGACAGCGACGAGAACGCCAAGATTGAGATCGACTTCTTCTTCAAGCCCGAAGAGATCGTCGGCTAAGCGGTTGCACGGTTGCCCGGCCGTTGAGCCGGGGTTCCGTCTCAGGAACGTGTGACGAATTCCTCCAGCACGCGCGGGTAGAGCTTGTGCTCTTCCCGCAAGATCCGCGCGCTTAAGCTGTCCGCCGTATCATCCGGCAGCACTGGGACTTCCACCTGGCCGAGCACTTCACCTGCATCCAGCTCCTCGGTGACGACATGGACGCTGCATCCCGCCACTGTGTCTCCCGCAGCAATCGCCCGCCCGTGCGTGTCGAGGCCCTTGTACTTCGGTAGCAATGAGGGGTGGATATTGAGGATCTTCCCGCGCCAGCGCGCGATGAATTCCGGCGAAAGCAGCCGCATATAGCCGGCCAGCGCAATTGTACCCACGTCATGCTCTTCCAGCTGGGCGGAAAGAAGCGCGTCGAAATCCGCTCGCGCCATACCCTTGCTGGGGTGAGCCCAGGTCGGCAGTCCCTTTAGCCTTGCCCATTCAAGACCCGCCGCGTCGACGACATTCGAAGCGACCAGCACCACCTCATAAGCGCCTGTTGTCAGACCATGTTCGACCAGCGCCATCATGTTGCTGCCGCGGCCGGAGATCAGAATCGCGACCCGCGAACGGTCAGTCATGGTGATGGACGGCCGACCAGTCCGAACGCGCGCTCCAGGTTTCGTTGCTGCCCCGAACGGTGGTGCCGCGGATTCCAGCTTCGACGCGCCCGATCCGATGGACAGTCTCTCCGGCCGCTTCGAGGTTGCGCGCTACCTCGTCGGCAACCTCCGCGCGAACGATCACGACCATGCCGATCCCGCAGTTGAAGGTCCGCGCGAGTTCTTCCGGCTCGATTGCTCCGCCGGCTTGTAGAAATGCGAACAGTCGCGGCAGTTCCCAGCTGTCGGCATCGACGACCGCATGGCAGCCCTCGGGCAGGACTCGCGGGATGTTTTCGAGCAAGCCGCCGCCGGTGATGTGGGCCAAGCCCGCGATCCGGCCGGCGCGAACCTCGGGAAGAAGGCTCTTCACATAGATCCGCGTTGGTTCGAGCAGCAGGTCGCCGAGCAGCCGGTCCGCGTCGAACCGCGCCGGCCGGTCCAGCTTCCAACCATTGTCGGCGATGATCCGACGAACAAGCGAGAAGCCGTTGGAGTGGACGCCCGAACTTGCGAGTCCGAGGATCACGTCGCCTGGTGCGACTTTGCTCCCGGTGAGCGCCGCGGTCCTTTCGACGGCTCCGACGCAGAAACCGGCAAGGTCATAGTCACCCGGTGCATACATGCCGGGCATTTCCGCCGTTTCGCCTCCGATCAGCGCGCAGCCGGCTTGCCGGCAACCCTCGGCGATCGAGGCGACAACTGCAGTCGCGACATTGTTGTCGAGCTTGCCGGTCGCGAAATAGTCGAGGAAGAAGAGAGGCTCCGCGCCCTGCACGATCAAATCATTGGCGCACATCGCAACCAGATCGATGCCGACGCCATCATGGTTGCCGGTGTCGATCGCAAGCTTGAGCTTGGTCCCGACGCCATCGTTGGCGGCAACCAGCAATGGATCCTGGTACCCTGCGGCGCGAAGGTCGAAGAACCCGCCGAAGCCACCAATCTCCGCGTCCGCTCCCGGCCGCGCGGTCGCCTTTGCTAAGGGGCCGATCGCCTTCACCAGCGCGTTGCCTGCGGCGATCGAGACGCCGGCCTGTTCGTAGGTCAATCCCATGGCTGCGGGCTGGTAGCTACAACCCGCTTGGATTTCCACGCCATTGTCGTCAAAAGCGTCGCCGATGCTAGCCCGCAAGCCGTTTGTCCTGCTCTCGTTGATCCTTCTGGCCGTCGCGGGAGCCGCCGGCGGCCTGTATGCGCAGATGGAAAGCGGTGACCGCGGGATCATGCCGCTGGACAGTTCCGGGACGCTCGAGGTCGGCGGGATCCACGTCGATGTCGGGGGCAAGGATGCCGCGTCGGCGCGCTATGCCGGGTGGCGCATCGCCCAGCGCGAAGGCTTCCGTAGGCTATGGGCGAAGGCCACCGGGCGTTCGCTCGCTGAGGCGCCGACGCTGCCGGACTCCACGCTCGACCAACTCGTCAGTTCGATCATCATCGAGCGGGAGCAGATTGGACCGACCCGCTATATCGCCGATCTCGGACTGCTGTTCGACCGCGCCCGGGCCGGGGAGCTGATCGGAATCGGTGGCGAGGTGCGCCGGTCCGCGCCCATGCTGATCATCCCGGTGCTGGTAACCAGCGGCACTGCCACCAGTCTTGAACTGCGCAATCCCTGGCAGCGCGCCTGGGCCCAGTTCCGCACGAGCGAGAGTCCCGTGGACTATATTCGGCTCAGTGGCCTCGGGGTCGACCCGTTGCTGGTCAATGCGGCGCAGACCCGCCGGCCCGGGCGCGGATGGTGGCGCAACATCATCGATCTGTACGGAGCGGCGGACATCCTGATTGCCGAGACTCAACTCCACCGAAGCTATCCAGGAGGGCCGGCGAGTGCCCGCTTCATTGCCCGGCATGGTCCGGATGGCGAGATCCTGGGCGGCTTCACCCTCAGTGTGCGGGACGGCGATGCGGTTCCGGCGATGATGGCGGAGGGAGTGCGGCGGATCGACCGGATATTCACTAATGCGCTGGCGCTGGGAATGCTGGAGCGCGATCCAAGCCTGATCACCCAGCTCCCGCCGCCGCCGGAGGAACTGCAGGAAGAGGAGGAGCAGGCGGAGCGTCCGCTGCGCCCGTTCGTCATCCAGCTCTTCACCCCTGATCCAGGCACCTTGGGCGATTCCATGCGCACCATCCGCGGGATCAGTGGCATCGAACGGCTGAGCGAGATGAGCACTGCAATCGGGGGATGGAGCGCTCTTGGTGTCCAGTATCGCGGCGACATTCTTCAACTGCGTGACCAGCTGGTTGCACGGGGCTGGTCGGTTGAGCTGATCGGAAGCGCGCTTCGCCTGAGGCGGGGGCCGCCGCCGGCACCGCCTGCCGCGTCTTCGCCTGCCTCCGAAGAAGCGTCCGAACCATGAGCGGCGGCGCGGACCAGATCGCGCTACCGCTCGACTGGCCGCAAGGGACAGAGGATAGTCGCTTCATCGTCAGTGAGGCCAATCGCGCCGCCTTCGACCACTTCGTGCGGTGGAGCACATGGCCGGTACAGGCGACGATCCTGACCGGTCCACGACGCTCCGGCCGAACCCTGTTGGCGCGCTCATTCGTGCAGCGGGTCGGCGGACGGCTGTTCGACAATGCCGAGGAGCATGACGAGGAGGCGCTGTTCCACGCCTGGAACCGGGCACAGGACAGCCATCGCCCGGTGGTGATGGTGACGGACGAAGTTCCGCCGGAGTGGTCAGTTGACCTGCCGGACCTGAGGACCCGGCTGGCGATCACCCCCATCGCGCGTATCGAGCAGCCCGACGACCAGCTGTTCGAAGCGCTCGTCTCCTTACTGTTCGCCGATCGGGGTCTGCACATCCCAGCCGACGCGGATCACGGTGCCAACCGTAAAGCGCGCGCTTCGCGAAGCAGCGCTCATTCCCGGCTAGGCTGTGCCGTCCGCGTCATTTTGAGCTTGCCGCCGTTAATCGCGAACGCCAGCCGGCCTTCGACCAGGTCGAGCGCGTCATGGCCGAACTGTTCGTACCGCCATCCGGATAGGATCGAGAGCCCGTTGCGGACGCCAGCGGCAAGCAATTCGAGCTCGTCCGAGCGGGCAATCAGCTTGGCCGCGACCCCCGTCTCCTTCGAGCGGATCTTCAGCAGCAGCTTGAGCAGGTCGCTGATCAGGACCGCGTCCTTCGTCAGGCCTGGCCGGCGTTCAGGACGGTCGGGCAAATCCTCCGGGGGAAGCGGTTCGGCTGCCTCAACCGCGGCAATCAGCCGAGCGCCGATGTCGTTGGTCCTCCAGCCGGCGGTCAGGCCTCTAACCCGGCCAAGATCATCCTGTGTCTTCGGGGGGTGGCTGGCCAGCTCGCCCAGCGTGTCATCCTTGATGATCCGCCCGCGCGGCAGATTTTTCGACCGGGCCTCCTGCTCGCGCCAGGCGGCAATCGCCCGCAGCCTGCCGAGTACCGCCGGATTACGGCTGGGCAGCTTGAGCCGCTTCCACGCATCCTTCGGGTCCATCGCAAATGGAGCCGGGTCCGCGAGCCGCTCCATCTCCTCGTCGAGCCATTCCCCGCGCCGGTTCTTGCGCAGCCGCTCTACCATTTTCGGAAAGATCGCGGCGAGGTGCGTGACGTCCGCGATCGCGTAGTCGATCTGGCGCTTGTCGAGCGGGCGACGGCTCCAGTCCGTGAACCGTGCACCCTTGTCGAGCACATGACCAAGCATCGATTCGATCAGGCTCGAGTAGCCGACCTGTTCGCCATAGCCGAGCGCCATCGCCGCGACTTGCGTATCGAATAGCGGATGGGGCATTTTGCCCGTCAAATTGTAGACGATCTCAAGGTCCTGCCCTCCGGCGTGGAAGACCTTCAGCACCGCTTCGTTCGCAACCATCAGGTCGAGCAGCGGTTGGAGGTCGATGCCCTCGGCCTTGGGATCGATCGCCGCCGCTTCCTCGCTGCTGGCGATCTGGATCAGACACAGGTCCGGATAATAGCTGTTCTCGCGCATGAACTCGGTGTCCACGGCGACGAAGGGCTGGGTGGCGAGGCGCTCGCACAATTCGGCGAGCGGTTTGGACTGGGTGATCAGCGGATGAATGTGCATTTTTCAGGCGCCATAGCGGCACTCGCGCGGGTTGACAAAGCGGGGAGGGGAGGGGAAGCGCCCGCATCCTCACTTCCATCATCGAAATGATCATGCACGCTTATCGCACCCATAACTGCGGCGAACTTCGCGCTTCCGAGGTCGGGCAGGCCGTCCGCCTCTCCGGTTGGATCCACCGCAAGCGCGATCATGGCGGAGTGCTGTTTGTCGACCTGCGTGATCATTATGGGCTGACCCAGGTGGTGGCCGCGGCCGGAAGCCCGATGCTCGACCTGCTCGACGGACAGCGTCTGGAATCGGTTGTCACGGTCACGGGTGAGGTTGTCGCCCGCGGAGCCGATGTGGTGAATCCCAAGCTGGCGACGGGCGAGATCGAAGTCGTCGCGAAGCAGGTCGAGGTTCAGTCGGCGGCAGCGGAACTGCCGATGCCGGTTGCCGGGGAAGCGGAATATCCCGAGGAGATCCGGCTCAAGTACCGCTATCTCGATCTGCGGCGCGAGCGGCTCCACCAGAACATCATGCTGCGCTCGGCGGTGATCGCGTCGATCCGGCAGCGGATGATCGCGCAGGGCTTCACCGAGTTTCAGACACCGATCCTGGGCGCGTCAAGCCCGGAAGGCGCGCGCGATTTCCTCGTGCCGAGCCGTCTCCATCCCGGCAAGTTCTACGCCCTTCCGCAGGCGCCGCAGATGTTCAAGCAGCTGCTGATGGTCGCCGGCTTCGATCGCTATTTCCAGATTGCGCCCTGCTTCCGCGACGAGGATGCCCGCGCCGATCGGTCGCCGGGCGAATTCTATCAGCTCGATTTCGAGATGAGCTTCGTCACGCAGGACGATGTGTTCAACGCCATCGAACCGGTTCTTGCAGGCGTGTTCGAGGAGTTCGCGAACGGGAGGAGCGTCACTCCTGCCAGCCAGTTTCCGCGCATCCCATACCGCGAGGCGATGCTGAAATATGGCTCCGACAAGCCCGACCTCAGCAATCCGTTGCT